>NZ_JAWSTH010000126.1:0-16885 GCF_033542075.1 Conexibacter stalactiti | reverse complement strand
GTTGCCATAGAGGTGAAAGCAGACCTCCAGCCGCAGCGTGTCACGCGCCGCCAGGCCGACCGGTGCGGCCCCGGCGTCGAGCAGCGCATCCCAGACGGTCGGCGCATGCGCCGGCGGCAGCAACAGCTCGACACCGTCCTCACCGGTGTAGCCGGTCCCGCAGACCAGCGCGGGCACGCCCGCGACGGTCGCCTCGACGGTCTTGAAACGGCCCGGCAGCGCCTCGCCCTGCGCCAACAGCGACTCGACCAGCGCGCGCGCTCTCGGCCCCTGCACCGCCAGCATCGCGTAGTCCGACGCGCGGTCGATCACCTCAACCCCGTCCGCCTCGGCAGCGTGACGCTGGAACCAGGCGAGGTCCTTCGCGTGGTTGGCGGCGTTCGTCACCGTCAGGTAGCGGTCCTCGGCGAGGCGGTAGGTGAAGAGGTCGTCGAGCACGCCGCCGTCCTCCTTGCAGAGGACGCTGTACTGCGCGCCGCCGACCGCGATCTTCGACACGTCATTGGAGAGGATCCGCTGCAGGAACGCGAGCGCACCCGGCCCGGCCGTCTCGACCTCACCCATGTGCGAGACGTCGAAGACGCCGACGCCCTCACGCACGGCGAGGTGCTCGGCTCTGATCCCGGCCGGATACTGGACCGGCATCTCCCAGCCCGCGAACGGCACCAGCTTGGCGCCGGCGGCCTGATGACGGGAGAACAGCGGGGTGTGGCGGAGGGACGTCTCAGGGGCGCTCATCGAGCGCCGCAATCTAGCAACGTGGGCGGCCGTCCCGGGGGCCGCCCGCCCCGTCCCGCGGGGTCAGCGCAGGAACGACGGAATATCGATGTCGTCGTCGCTGATCTCCAGCGACGAGCGCTGACGGTCGTCCATCGTCACGTCACGCCGCCTACGCGTCGTTCTGCTCGCCTCGCGCGCCTCGTTGGTGGCGCGCTGGACCGAGCCGCCGTGCTCGAAGCCGGTCGCGATCACCGTCACGCGGACGTCGTCGCCCATCGAGTCGTCGATCACGGCGCCGAAGATGATGTTCGACTGCGTGTCGGCAGCGGCCGAGACGATCTCTGCCGCCTCGTTGACCTCGAACAGGCCGAGGTCGTGACCGCCGGTGATGTTGAGCAGGATGCCGGTGGCGCCCTCGACGGAGGCCTCCAGCAGCGGCGAGGAGACGGCCGCCTTGGCGGCGTCGACCGCGCGCGTCTCGCCCGAGCCGGTGCCGATCCCCATCAGCGCCGTGCCGGCGTTGTGCATGATCGTGCGCACGTCGGCGAAGTCGAGGTTGATCAGGCCGGGGATCGTGATCAGGTCCGTGATGCCCTGGACGCCCTGGCGCAGCACGTTGTCGGCCTCGCGGAACGCCTCGATGATCGTCGTACGGCGCTCGACGACGCCGAGCAGCTTCTCGTTCGGGATCACGATCAGCGTGTCGACCTGCTCGCGCAGCCGCTGGATGCCCTCGTCGGCCTGGCGGTTGCGGTTGGCGCCTTCGAAGCTGAACGGGCGCGTGACGACGCCGACCGTCAGCGCGCCGATCTCGTTCTTCGCGATCTCGGCGATGACCGGAGCCGCGCCGGTGCCCGTGCCGCCACCCTCGCCCGCCGTCACGAAGACCATGTCGGCGCCCTTGAGCGCCTCCTTGATGTCGTCGCGCGACTCGGCCGCCGCACCATGTCCCACGTCGGGGTTCGCACCCGCGCCGAGGCCTCTGGTCAGTTCGTGGCCGATGTTGAGCTTGATGTCGGCGTCGCACATCTGCAGCGCCTGGGCGTCCGTGTTCGCAGCGATGAACTCGACGCCGCGCAGGCCGGCGTCGACCATGCGGTTGACCGCGTTGGTTCCACCGCCGCCGACACCGACGACCTTGATGACTGCGAGATAGCTGCCGCTTTCCATGAGGGTTACCGTCCGAGGCTGGAGTTAGCGTTGAGAGTTTGCCCCACGCCAGTGACTGGATTGTCGCACGTTACGGGCTATTTCGGCTGAGTGTCAACGGGGCCTGCAAGGCGCAAGATGCATTGCAGAATGCCGAACTCTCTAGCAGGTGTGGAGCGTTTTCCACACCCTGCCATGAGGCTCGACCTCAGGTTGACGGTTAGGTCAGGGGGTTGACTCCACGGTGGAATCGGGAGTTGTCGCATACGGGTCCGGCTCGCCGGTGACGCCGTCGGGATCGACCGCCGCACCCGTCTCGGGATCGATCACGACGCCTTCGGGCAGGTCGGGCTCGTCCGTTTCGCTCACAGCCGGGGCCCCGTCGGGCAGTCCGCCGACCGCCGGACGCTCCGGCGCGGTCACGTCGACGTAGCTGCCGCCGGCCGTTTCCGGGTCGGCGAGGACCGCCGCGGCGGCCGCCCACTTGGCGGCCAGCCGCTCCGGTGCGCCGAACCAGATTGCGGGGCCGTCGCGCAGCTTCAGCTCGAGTCCGTGCGCTCTCGTCGTCGCGACCTGCTCGACGCGCGCGCGCATCGCGGCCGGGGCGGCGCCGAGCGCGGCGAAGGCGCCGAGCGCCTCCCCCTCCTTCAGGCGCGAGCCGGCTGGCGTGCCGTGCAGCGGGACGAGCGGGAGCGCGTCGGAGGCGGCGACGTCGTGCAGCAACGTGCCGTCGGCGGTGACCGGCGTGCGTCTGTCGTCGAGCTCGATCGCGCCGACGGCGACGTTGGAGACGACGTGGACCCTGAGCCCGTGCGGAAAGTCGGTGCTGACCTCGATCCGCTTGACGATCGAGAACGGCGCGACGGCGCTGTCGAGCGCTTCGCTGCGCAGGTGAAGAGTGGTCATGCTCGTGCCGGCGCGGGTGAGCGCCTGCTCGATCTCGGCCGACTGGCTGCCGGTCAGACCGGTGACGGTCACGTCGCGGACGCCGACCAGCGACGAGTCGCGCAGCCAGAACCAGCCCGCGCTCACCAGCGCTATGAGCAGACCGAGCAGCAGCACGGTCCGCAGCCGCGGGCGGCGTGGCCGCACGCGCGTGACGCGGGCGGCCGAGCTGCCGACGCGACGCAGCGCGCGGCCGACTCCGAGCGGCGGTCGAATGGTCGAGTTCTGTTGCGGCATGCCACGGGGAGGTTCGACCCCGAGCGGTCGACGCCTCCCTTGATTTACGCGACGAGGCCGCGGCCGAACTGGTCGACGTCGCCGGCGCCCATCGCCAGGCAGAGGTCGCCGGGGCGCAGCTGGGCGCCCAGGTAGCGCGCGGCTTCGGCGAAGCCGGGCAGCCAGGCGACGCCTGCGACGGGGCCGTCGCGGCGCGCGTCGACCGCCGCCTGGGCAATCAGGCGGCCGCTGACGCCGGGAAAGTCGGCGGCCCGCTCGCGCGCGGGATAGACGTCGAGCAGCACGACGAGGTCGGCGGCGGCGAGCGCGGCGCCGAACTCGCGGGCGAGCGCGCGGGTGCGCGAGTAGAGGTGCGGCTGGAAGACGACGACGACGCGCCCGGGCGCGAGCGTGCGCGCCGCCGCGAGCGCGGCGGCGACCTCGGTCGGATGGTGGGCGTAGTCGGTGTAGATTCTCGCGCCGGCCGCGGAGGTGCCGAGCAGTTCGAAGCGGCGCCCGGCGCCGCGGAAGTCGGCGAGCGCGGCGGCCGCGCGAGCTGGATCGGCGCCGGCGAGGCGGCATGCCTCGAGCGCCGCGGCGGCGTTGAGCGCGTTGTGCGCGCCGGGAACCGAGAGCCGCACGTCATGTCCGCGCCAGCCGAACTGGACCCCGGAGGGGTCGAGGATCGGGTCCGGCACGTCGTAGGGGACGACGGCGACGCCATCCGCGCCTGCCTCGCCCGCGCCCACGCCGCCCGCTGCGCCCATGCCGGGCGTGAGCGCGACCAGCTCCGGCCGCTCCCACACGACGACGCCCTCGGACGCTCTCGCGAGGAAGGCGCGGAAGGTCTCGTCGACCTCCAGCCGCGAGCCGTACTCGCTGTGGTGGTCGAGCTCGGCGTTGGTCAGCACCGCGATGTCGGGATGCAGCTTGAGCAGCGAGCGGTCGGACTCGTCGGCCTCGACGACGACCAGCTCGCCGGCGCCCCAGCCGGCATTCGAGCCGGTCGAGCGCACCTCGCCGCCGACGAGGTAGCCGGGGTCGAGCCCGCAGCCGATCAAGGCGTGGACGATCATGCTCGACGTCGTCGTCTTGCCGTGGGTGCCGGAGACCGCGATGCAGCGCCGGCCCGGCAGGGCCGTGATCTCGCCGAGCAGGTCAGCGCGATGCAGCTCGGCCAGTCCGCGCTCCCGCCCGACCGCGCGCTCCGGGTTGTCCGCCGGCACCGCGGTCGAGAAGACGATCTCGACGTCCTCCCCCGCCGGCACGTTGGCGGCGTCGTGCCCCACCGCGACCGTCGCCCCGCCGTCGCGCAGCCGCGCGACGGTCGGCGAGTCGGCGCGGTCGGAGCCGCTGACCGTCGCCCCCAGCGCCGCACCGACGAGCGCAAGGCCGCTCATCCCCGCGCCGCCGATCCCGATGAAGTGGAGCCGCCGTCCGGCCCAGGGTCTCGCGTCCGTCACGGCCGGAGACCCTAGCGGTCACGGCGTCACGACAACGACCCCGCCGGCGCCAGCCAAAGGCTCTGGAAGTTCAGCACCTCGGCCAGCCGATCGAAGTGACGGTCGTAGTGCAGCACGTCGGCGCCGACCTCCTGCGCCGCCGCGGCGATCAGCGCGTCCGCGGCGCTCGTCTCGGTAGCGAGCCGCCACCGTGCCGTCGCGGTGGTGCTTCTGTCAATCCGCAGCCGGGCCGACGTGTCTGCGATCACGAACGCTGACGGGAACCTCGATGTCGAGTTCTTCATGGCATTTCGTCCCGGGTTCCGAGTTCGAGATCGAGGCCGTCGAGCCAGGTCCCTGCACCGGTGTCGATCATCCGGGCGAGCCCGCGCTGGTCGATCAGGTCCTCCGCCGATCGCGGCGGTCCTCCAGCCCAGCGCACCATCTCCGCCTTGACGTGGTAGCGACAGTGGAGCGCCGCGAGGATCTCCTGCTCGGTCTCGCAGACGTCGCCGCACCGCTCGGCACGGTGACGGTATGCCTCCAGCAACTCTGGAAGGAGGACGATCTCCGGGTTGGGGTGCGTCGTCTGAATCGTCATGCGAGCAACCGTACGAAGCGGCCTCGCAAAGGTCTACAGCGTGTGTGTTGTCAGCGCTCGCCCGCGCCCAGGTACGCCAGCACCGCGAGCACGCGGCGGTGGTCGTCGTCGGTCGTCGGCAGGTCGAGCTTGGCGAAGATGTTGGAGACGTGCTTCTCGACCGCGCCCGGGGTGACGACCATCGCGCGGGCGATGCCGGCGTTCGTCTTGCCCTCGGCCATCAGCGCCAGCGCCTCGCGCTCGCGCGGGGTCAGGCCCTCCAGCGCGCCGCTCGACGAACCGGCGCCGCGCGCCCTCACCAGCTCGGCGACGACCTCGCGGTCGAGCGCGGTGCCGCCGCCGGCGACCCGCTCCAGCGCCTCGACGAAGGTCCGCACCTCGCCGACGCGCTCCTTCAGCAGGTAGCCGATGCCGCCGTCGCCGGAGGCGAGCAGCTCGCTCGTGTAGACCGGCTCGACGTACTGCGACAGGATCAGGATCGCCAGTCTCGGATCTCGCGCGCGGGCCTCGATCGCCGCGCGCACGCCCTCGTCGGTGAAGGTCGGCGGCAGCCGCACGTCGACGATCGCGAGGTCCGGTCTGTGGCCGGCGGCGATCCGCAGCAGGCCCTCGCCGTCGTCGGCTTGGGCGACGACGTCGATCCCGCGCTCTCTCAGCAGCGCGACCAAGCCCTCGCGCAGGAGGAGGTTGTCCTCGGCGATCACGACGCGCATGTGGCGCCCTCCCGGCCAGTGATGGTGGCGGCGACTACGCGCATGGCAGCTCCGCACGAATCGCGGTTCCGACGCCATCGGGGCTCGTCACGCGCAGCGAGCCGTCGATCGCCTCGACGCGGTTGCGCAGTCCCAGCAGGCCGGTCGATCCGCCGCCGGCGCGCACCGCGTCGCCGACCACCGCACCGCCCGAGCCGTCGTCGACGACCTCGACGACGAGCGTGCCGTCGCGCTCAGCCAGCGTCACGCGCGCGGAGGCCGACGGCGCGTGCTTGGCGACGTTCGTCAGCGCCTCGGCGACGACGAAGTAGGCGGCGGTCTCGACGACCGGCGGCAGCCGTCTGTCCAACCTCGCGTCGACGGCGACCGGCACGGCCGAGCGCTGGCCGAGCGACTCGACCGCCGCGACGAGGCCGCGGTCGGCCAGCACCGGCGGGGCGATCCCGCGCGCGAGGTCGCGCAGCTCCTTGATCGCCGCGCCGGCCTCGCCGCGCGCCGCCCGCACCAGCTCGGCGACCTCCGGCTGGTCCTCCAGCCGCTCCTCAGCCCGTCCCAGCTGCATCGACAGCGCGACCAGGCGCGCCTGCGCGCCGTCGTGCAGGTCGCGCTCGATCCGCCGCAGCTCGGCCGCCTGCACGTCGAGCGCGCCGCGGCGGGTGCGCGTCAGCTGGTCGACGCGCTCGGTCAGCTGGCGCTCGCGCAACGTCGGCAGCAGCCCCTTGTTGACGACGAGCGCGTGGACGCCGAGCAGCGTGCCGAAGCCGACGAGCGGCCAGATCGGCCAGAAGTAGCCGCCGCCGGCCATCGCCCACAGCACGACCTGGAGGCCGACGACGAAGGCCGTCACCTCCGCATGCACGTCGAGCGGCCGCATGCGGCCCTCCAGCGCCTCGATCAGATGCCGGCCGAGCATGTGCACGCCGAGCGTGACGAAGAGGCCGAGCCAGACCCACATCGGCCAGAAGTAGCCGGCGCCGGTCAGCGCCCACACGATCGTGACGATCCCGCCGGCGAGGCCGACGATCGCGCCGTGCAGCGCGAGCGTCACCTCGTACTCGTCGGGCGCGCGTGTCTCGTCGTCACGTTCGGGGGCGGACATCGCAGGGAAGATCATGCCGGACAATCTCCCAGCGGGAGAACCGCCCGTCATTGCGGCCCGTACCAGTTCTCAGGCAGCGCCCACCCGGTCGTTATCGGGGGTTAACCACACCACGGTTCGCTTGCAGTCATCATTCCAGGACCGGCGCCGCCGCTAGAAGATCGGCGCCCCGTTCACCACGACGAGGCGGTCGATCACGATGCAGACGGAGGAACGGCCGAGAGCGGCCGTGCAACACAACCCCTGGCGTGCCCAGCTTCAGCCCTATTCGACGCCCGATCCGAAGCGGACGTGGCTCGATCTGGCGACCTCGGTGCTGCCGTATCTGCTGCTGTGGCCGGCGATGGTCTGGTCGCTCGACGTCTCGTACTGGCTGACGCTGCTGCTGGCCGTGCCGGCCTCGGGCTTCCTGCTGCGCACGTTCATCATGTTCCACGACTGCGGCCACGGCTCGCTGTTCGTCTCCAAGCGCGCGAACACGTGGGTCGGCCGCTTCACCGGCCTGCTCGTCTTCACGCCCTACGCCTCCTGGCGCCACAGCCACGCCGTCCACCACGCGACGGCCGGCGACCTCGATCGCCGCGGCGAAGGCGACGTGCCGACGATGACAGTCGCGGAGTTCAACGCGGCGAGCCTGCCGGTCAGAATCGGCTACCGCCTCTTCCGCAGCCCGCTGATCCTCTTCACCTTCGGCCCGATCTGGTCGTTCACCGTCTATCCGCGGCTGATCAACAGAAACATGCGGCCGCGGATCCGCAACAGCGTGCTGATCACCAACGTCGTGCTGGCCGCCAGCATCGCGGCCGTCTGCTGGCTGATCGGCTGGCAGGCGTTCCTGCTGATCCAGGGCCCGATGGTGCTGATGGCCGGCGGCGCCGGCGTCTGGCTGTTCTTCGTCCAGCATCAGTTCGAGGACACCTACTGGGAGACCACCGGCGAGTGGACCTACGCCGATGCGGCGCTGCGCGGCAGCTCGTACCTGAAGCTCCCCCAGCCGCTGAAGTTCTTCTCCGGCAACATCGGCCTCCACCACGTCCACCACCTCTCCGCGCGCGTGCCGAACTACAAGCTGCAGGCGGCGCACGACGACCTCGAGGTCTTCCACGACGTGCCGGTCCTGACGGTCTGGGACGCGCTGAAGGCGCCGCGGCTGAAGCTGTGGGACGAGGAGCGCGGCCGCATCGTCACGTTCCGCGAGGCGCGCCAGCCGGTCGCCAAGCCGGTCCCCGCCTAGGCAGCGCCCGCGCGCCAGCGGCGTGCGTTTGCGCCCCGCCCCCTTCGTGGTATCCCCCATCATCGCTCCGGTGCTCGCCGGAGAGACCAAGGGGAGGAGAGCTGATGCGGGGATCAGGCCGTCGCGCGCTGCGCGGGCTCAGTTGTGCAGTCGCGGCCGCGGGCGCGGTCGCGGCGGGGTTACCGGGGGCGGCGGCCGCTGACGGCCCCGGCTCCGGCACGCCGACCGTCGTGACGCTCGGCGACTCGGCGATCTCGGGCGAGGCCGGCCGCTGGGCCGGCAACACCAACCAGTCGTCGTCGAAGGTCGACGCGCTCGGCTCGACCGCGTACTGGGACGCGCCCGGCGGCGAGGCGATCAGAGGCTGCCACCGCTCCAGAAGCGCGCAGGCGTTCATCGGCGGCGGCGTGCAGAGCGCCAACCTCGCCTGCTCCGGCGCGCGCACCTACACGCACGGGACCGCGTCGGGCGAGGACTTCAAGCCCGGGATCGACTTCTACAGCGACGCGCAGGGCCGCAGAGGACAGGCGCTGGCGCTGCAGGAGTACGCCGCGACCCACAACGTCACGGCCGTCGTCGTGATGATCGGCGCCAACAACTACGGCTTCGCCGACGTCGTCACGCGCTGCGTGCAGAACTGGCTGACGTCGCCGTCGTGGTGGAAGAACTACTGCTCCGACGACTCCGACATCTCGTCGCGCTTCACCGCCGCGCGCCAGGCGACCGAGACGACCAACGTCCGCGACGCGCTGCTGCGGGTCGCGCAGGCGATGAGCAACGCCGGCTACAGCGCGTCCCAGTACACGATCGTCGGGCAGACCTACTGGAACCCGATCCCGCGCAGCGACAGAGCGCGCTACCCGGAGACCGGCTTCACGCGCCAGTCGGTCGGCGGCTGCGGCGCCTGGAACCGCGACGTCAACTGGGCCAACGACGTCGTCGTGCCGGCGATGAACAACTCGATGCGCAACGCGCTGCCGGCGAGCGGCCTGCCGAACACGGTCCTGCTCGACCTGCAGACCGCCTTCGACGGCCGCCGCCTGTGCGAGAACACGGTCGGGCTGCTGGAGGAGAGAGGCGTCGCGACGTGGAGAAGCGCCGGGGCGGTCGACCAGTCGGAGTGGGTCAACCAGATCCGCACCGTCACGACGATCGTCGGCCCCTACCAGTTGCAGGAGAGCATCCACGCGAACTACTGGGGCCAGCTGGCGATGCGCAACTGCCTGCGGCAGGTCTACAACGGCGGCGCGCCGAGAGGCGGCACGTGCGTCCGCACCGCGAACGGCCTGAACGCCCAGGGCGAGCCGAACATGGGTATCCAATGAGCTGACCGTGCCGGCGTACGTGCAGCGGCTCCGCTTCCCCCGGCGGAGCCGGCGCCGGCCCACTGGCGGCCGCCGGTCAGCGCCGCTCCGCGTCCTCAGCGCGCCTGACCGGCGGCCGTCAGCAACTCGCTCGCAATGGCCTGCGCCGCGTCCGGCCGCGCCAGCGCGGCGGAGGCGGCCGCCATCGACGCCAGCCGCGCGGGGTCGCCGAGCAGCGCGCCGACCTCGGCCGCCAGCCGCTCGGCCGTCAGCTCGCTGTCGGGCACGACGACCGCGGCGCCGGCCTGCTCCATCCAGCGCGCGTTGGCGCTCTGGTGGTCGGCGGCGGCGTGCGGGTACGGGACCAGGATCGCCGCTCTGCCGGCGGCCGCGACCTCGAAGATCGATCCGCCCGAGCGCGCGACGACGAGGTCGGCGGCCAGCAGCGCCTCGCCGAAGCCGTCGATGTATCTGCGCAGGTCGTAGTGCTCGCCGGGCGATCTGAGCGAATCGAAGTCGCGCGCGCCGGCGGCGTGGACGATCCGCAGCGGCCGGCCGTGCGGATCAGGCGCGGCGAACGCCTCCAGCGCGGCGGTGTTGATCGAGCGCGCGCCGAGCGAGCCGCCGAAGACGACGACGGCCGTCTCCTCCTCGCCCAGGCCGAAGCGAGCGCGCGCGGCGGCACGGTCGGTCGCCGGCGGCGGCACCGGGCGGCCGGTGACGAGGTAGCGCTCATCGTCGCGGCCCTCCAAGGGGAACGCGAGGCAGACGCGCCGCGCGAAGCGGGCGAGCGCGCGGTTGGAGATGCCGAGGTGGCTGTCGGCCTCCGTCAGCACGAGCGGCAGCCGCAGCGACGCGGCCGCGGCGCCGACGGTGCCGGCGACGTAGCCGCCGCCGCCCATCACGGCGTCGGGCTTCAGCTCCTTCAGCAGCCCACGCGCCTTCACGCCCCCCGCGGCCGCCTTGCCGACGGCGCGCGCCGCCTTCAGCGGGTTGGTGCGGCTGATCCCCTCGACCGCGAGCGTGCGCAGCTCGTAGCCGGCGGCCGGCACCAGCTCGCGCTCGGCCCGCTCCCCGCCGACGAAGACGACCTCGGCGCCGTCAGCCCGCAGCGCGTCGGCGACTGCCAGCGCCGGCACGACGTGGCCCGCCGTCCCGCCGGCGGCGATCACGATCCTGATCGGCGCGCTCACGTTGGCGTTCCGGTTCGACCAGCCGCATGTACGCGCGGTTGCGGTCGGCGAGGTTCAGCAGCAGCCCGACGGCCGCGAGGATCACGATCAGGTTGGTCGGCCCGTACGAGACGAACGGCAGCGGCACGCCCGTGAGCGGCGCCATGCCGAGCACGACGAAGATGTTGAGGATCGCCTGACATGAGATGAGGGCGGTGAGACCGACCGCCAGCAGCTTTGCATATTGGTCGCTCGCGCTCCGTGCGATCCGCAGCCCCGACCAGACGATCAGGCCGAACAGCGAGATCACGACGGTGACGCCCACCAGGCCCAGCTCCTCGCCGATCACGGCGAGGATGAAGTCGGTGTGGGCCTCCGGCAGGTAGAAGACCTTCTGCACCGACTGGCCGATGCCGACGCCGAAGAGGCCGCCGGAGCCGAGCGCGATCTGGCCTTGGACCGACTGGAAGCCATCGCCCGACTTCGACGCCCACGGGTCGAGGAACGAGGTCAGGCGATCCTGCTGGTACGGCTGCAGCAGCACCAGGATCAGCAGCAGCATGAGGCCGATCCCGGCGCAGTAGCCGAGGTACTTCATCGGCACGCCGGCGACGATCAGCAGCGAGGCGACGATGCCGACCATCACCAGCGTCGTGCCGGTGTCGGGCTGGATGATTACGAGCGCGCAGGCGGCGCCGGCGACGTAGCCGACCGGGCTCAGCATGTCCTTGAACGAGCGCTGGATCCGGCGCGGGTTCGCGGCCAGGAACTGCGCGCAGTAGAGGATCAGCGCCAGCTTCATGAACTCCGACGGCTGCGGCGAGAAGAGGCCGGGGCCGAGCCACGAGCGGGCGCCGTTGACCTCGGTCCCGATCCCCGGGATCAGCACCAGCACGAGCGCCGCGAAGGAGCCGAGCAGCAGCAGCGGCGTGAACCGTCTCATCAGCTCGACGCCGTGGCGCGACATCACGTGCATGCCGGCGAGCGCTATCAGCCCGAGCCCGACGTAGCGGATCAGGTACGCGGTGCCGGAGCCCCCGCCTTCCAGCAGGTTGCGGGCCGAGGAGGCGCTGTAGACCATCACGGCGCCGATCGCGATCAGGCACAGCGTCGCCGTGATCAGCACGCGGTGCTCGATCGGCCGCGGCTGCGTCGGAACGCGCTCGCGACGCTTCACACGCGGGACGCGGACGGCACGCGCCACCTGGTTCCCTCGGTCGTCATGTCCTGGTGCATCCAGGAGAGCTTCGACGCCGGCGGCGCGAAGCCTTCGAGCCGGCTAACGGATGCTCTGCTGGTAGATCGTGAAGCCGATCGCGGCACAGACCGCGGCGATGATCCAGAAGCGCAGGATGATCTTCGTCTCCGACCAGCCGCGAAGCTCGAAATGGTGGTGGATCGGCGCCATCAGGAAGACCCGTCGCCTGAACGTCTGGAAGGCGAAGACCTGGATCGCGACCGACAGCGTCTCGATCACGAAGATCCCGCCGAGGATCACGAGCAGGATCTCGGTCTTCGTCATCACCGCCAGGCCCGCGATCGCGCCGCCGAGCCCGAGCGAGCCGGTGTCGCCCATGAAGATGTTGGCGGGAAAGGAGTTGAACCAGAGGAAGCCGACGCAGGCGCCGACGAGGCAGGCGGCCAGCAGCGACAGCTCCTGCTGCCCGGTCGTGATGAAGGTGATCCCGATGAAGGCGAGCAGCACGATCGCCGCGCAGCCGGCCGCGAGGCCGTCGAGCCCGTCGGTCAGGTTGACGCCGCTGGTCGTGCCGGCGACGACGAGGTAGATGAAGACGGGATAGAGGAAGCCGAGGTCGATCTGGGCGTCGACGACGCGCAGCCGCAGCGTCGGCTGCAGGCCGGCGCCTCTCGTCGCCGCCAGCCACAGCCCGATCGAGATCAGCACCGTGGCGGCGAGCTTCGTGCGCCCTCTGACGCCGAGCGAGCGGCGGTGGACGACCTTCGTGTAGTCGTCGACGAAGCCGATCAGCGCGCAGGCGATCGCGGTCCCGAAGACGCCGACGGCGAGCCAGTCGTAGTCGGTCAGGATCAGGAACGGGATCGAGACCGCGGTGAAGATGATGATCCCGCCCATCGTCGGCGTGCCGGCCTTCGCGTGATGGCCCTCAGGACCTTCCGCGCGGATCTGCTGGCCGAACTCGCGCTCGCGGATGAAGGCGATGAACTTCGGGCTGAGGAAGATGCAGAGCAGCAGCGAGGCCGTGCCCGCGATCAGGATCCGTCCCATGGTCAGCCCGCCCCGTTCCGCACGGCCCGCAGCGCCTCGCGCGCGACCGTGACGTCGTCGAACGGGAGTTTGCGACCTGCCTCAAACTCCTGCCCCTGTTCGTGCCCCTTGCCCGCGATCACGACGACGTCGCCGGCCTGCGCGGCCGCGATCGCGTCATGGATCGCTCTGCGGCGGTCGACCTCGACGTGGACGTGCGGGCCGCTGCCGGTGCCCTCGGCGACGTCGCGCAGGATCGCGGCGGGATCCTCGGAGCGCGGGTTGTCGGAGGTGGCGAAGGTCTCATCGGAGAGGCGCGCGGCGATCTCCCCCATCAGCGGCCGCTTCGTACGGTCGCGGTCGCCGCCGCAGCCGAAGACGCTCAGCACGCGCCGCGCGGTCAGGCCGCGCGCGGCCCGCAGCACGTTGTCGAGCGAGTCCGGCGTGTGCGCGTAGTCGACGAGGACGGCGAACGGCTGGCCCTCGTCGACCGGCTCGAAGCGGCCGGGCACGCGGCCGGCCTGCGGCAGCGCGGCGGCGATCTCGGCCAGCGGGACGCCGAGCGCGCGCACCGCCGCGACGGCGCCGAGCACGTTCTGGACGTTGAAGCGGCCCGGCAGCGGGGTTCTGAGCGCCAGCGGCCCCTCCGGCGTCAGCGCCGTGAAGGTCGAGCCGGTCAGGCTGGTCGTGAGGTCGGTCGCGCGGTAGTCGGCGTCGCCGTCGATCGCGATCGTCAGCAGGCCCGCGCCCTCGGCGCGCAGCTCGTCGGCGAGACGGCGGCCGTAGGCGTCGTCGACGTTGACGACCGCGACGCCGTCGAGCAGCGCCGGCTCGAACAGGCGGCGCTTGGCGAGGTAGTACTCCTCCATCGTCGGATGGAAGTCGAGGTGGTCCTGCGTCAGGTTCGTGAAGATCGCGGCGGCGAAGCGGGTCGCGTCGGCGCGGTGCAGCTCCAGCGCATGCGAGGAGACCTCGATCGCGGCCGCGACGTCGCCGCCGTCGAGCATCGCGCGGAAGTCGCGCTGCAGCTCGATCGCCTCGGCGGTCGTGCGCTGCACCTCGCGCTCGCTGCCGCCGACGATCGCGGCGACGGTGCCGAGCAGGCCGGTCTGCCGGCCGGCGGCCTCCAGCAGGCCGCGGACGAGGTAGGCGGTCGTCGTCTTGCCGTTGGTCCCGGTCACGCCGACGACCTGCAGCGTCTCGCTCGGGCGACCGTAGAAGGCGGCGGCGGCCGGCGCCATCGCGCCGCGCACCGACGGGACGACGACCTCCGGCACGCCGAGGCCGAGTGGCCGCTCGACGACGAGCGCGGAGGCGCCACGTTCGATCGCGTCGGGCGCGAAGTCGTGCCCATCACGGGTGAAGCCGGGCACGCAGAAGAAGAGCGTTCCCGGCTGGACCTTCCGGTTGTCGTAGGCGAGCGCGGCGATCTCGACGCCGCCGGCAGAGCCGGCCAGCGGAGACGCGTCTGCGCTGCCGATCACGTCCAGCAGCTTCATCGGGCGACGAGTGTACTCGGGCCGCCCGACCCTTCCCCGCGCGGCTGCCGCCGCGCCCGTCAATTCGGCTGCACGCCGAAGTACGGCAGCGCCCATGCCGCGATCTTCTGGAAGGCGGGCGCCGCCACGTCGCCGCCGTAGATCGAGCCCTGCGGCTCGTCGACGACGACCGATATCAGCAGCCTCGGGTCCGAGACCGGCGCGAAGCCCATGAACGAGGCGATGTAGCGCTCTCTGGAGTACTCGCCGGTCTCCGGGTCGACCTTGTTGGCGGTGCCGGTCTTGCCGGCGAGGTCGTAGCCGGGGATCGCCGCCTCCGACGCGGTGCCGCCGGCCGCCAGCACGCCTCTCAGCATCTCGCGCACCTCGGAGGAGGTCTGCTCGGAGATGATCCGTCTGCCTCTCTTGAGCGGGACTCTGACGCCGCCGACACTCTCGATCATCCGCGGCGTGCGCAGGACGCCGCCGTTGGCGACCGCCGAGTACGCCTGCATCATCTGCAACGGCGTGACCGCCTGGCCCTGGCCGATCGGCAGGTTGGCGATCGAGGAGCCGGAGTAGTCGTCGTAGGTCGGCACGATGCCGATCTCCTCGCCCGGCAGCTCGACGCCGGTTCTTCTGCCGAAGCCGAAGATGTCGACCCACTGGCTGAAGCGCGTCGCGCCCATGTCGAGCGCGATTCTGACCGCGCCGATGTTGCTCGACTCGGCGAGGATCTTCGAGACCGTCGCCGTCTCCTCGCCGCGCGCGTGCGAGTCGTGCAGGATGCGGTCGGCGACGTGCAGCTCGACCGGCAGGTAGTAGGTCTTGTCAGGTGTCGCGGTGCCGTCTTCGAGCGCGCCGGCGACGGTGAACGCCTTGAAGGTCGAGCCCGGCTCGAAGGTGAAGCCGACGGCGCGGTTCTGCTGCGCGTAGGCGGGCGCGCCGCCAGGGTCGTTGGCGTCGACGCGCGGCCAGTTGGCGAGCGCCAGCACCTCGCTCGTCTGCGGGTTCATCACGATCGCGGTCGCGCCTCTGGGGCGGTAGAGCTTGCCGACGCCCTCCAGCACGCTCTCGACCTTCTCCTGCAGGCCGGCGTCGAGCGTCAGCTCGACGTCTCTGCCGGCGACGATCGGCGTCTGGTCCTTGATCGAGATCGGCTCGCCGAGCGCGTCGTTGACGATCCTGCGGACGCCGTCCTGGCCGCGCAGGACGTCGTCCTTGCCGTACTCGAGGCCGGTGCCGCCGCCGGGCTCCTCGCTGGAGGAGCCGAGCAGCTGCGACGCGAGCCAGCCGCGCGGGTATCTGCGCAGCGAGCTGGGCGTGAAGGCGATCCCGTCGATGTCGAGTCTGCGGATCTTGTTCGCCTGCTGCGCGGGCACGCGGCGGCCGAGGTAGACGAAGCCGCCGTCGGTGTTGAGCTTTCTGAGCGTCTCGTCCTCGGTCTGACCGAGCAGCGGCGCCAGCTGCTGCGCCGCTCTGAGCTTGTCTCTGACGATGTACGGCGTCGCGGAGATGTCGCTCGCGACCTCGGAGATCGCGAGCACGTTCCCGCGCCGGTCGGTGATCGTGCCGCGCGGTGCGGGCATCGTGACCGTCTGCACCTGCTGCGTGGCGGCGGCCCGCTTGAGCGCCGGCGCTCTGACGGCGCCGAGCCAGCCGGCGCGCACGAAGGCCGCGCCGAGCGCGAGCACGAAGATCAGGAAGAGCAGGCCGATCCGGCGGTCGGTCAGGGTCGGCACGGGCTCGGCCTCAGCCCGTGGGCGCGCTCGCGCCGCCGGCGGTCGCGTCGGCGGTGTCGGTCGTGCCGGCGGTGTCGGTCGTGCCGGCGTCGGCGGTGCCGGTGTCGGTCGTGCCGGTGGCGGCCGGGTCGGTCGTGCCGGCGCCGGTCGTCGCGGCCGCGTCGGTGGTGTCCGTGGCGGTCGTCGTGTCGGTGCCGGTCGTGCCGGTCGTGCCCGTGGCCGCGCCGGCCGTCGTACCGTTGGTGGTCGTCGTGCCGTCGGCGGTCGTGCTCGCGTCGGTCGTGGCGGCGTCCGTGCCGTCGGTGCCGGTGGCCGTCGCGTCAGTGCCCGCGAGCGCGGGGTCGGTCGCGGCCTCGGCGGCGGCGAGGTCCTCGGCGGTCGGGTCGCCGTCGGTCGAGATCGCGGCCGAGGCGGCGGCGGTCGCGGCGTCAGGCGCTCTCATCGTGCGCGTCGCGTTGCCGGTGTCGCCCGGCGTGGAGCGGACGAACCTCGGCGAGCCCTGCGGCGGCATCACGAGCCCCATCTGCGTCGCGGCCGCGACGATCCGCTCGGAGTCTGTCAGGCGCGAGATGTCGCCCTGGAACGCGCGGTTCTGCTCCTCCAGCTTGGCGCTCTGCTCGACGGCGGAGCCGATCCCGGCGTTCAGCTTCAGCAGCGAGAGCTGCAGCGTGACGAGGCCGACGAGCAGCGTGCAGATCAGCACGATCCACATGCGGCCGCCGATCAGGCGGTCGAGCAGACGATGGTCGGGCAGCGCGCGGACCCAGCCGACGAAGCGGGCGCCGAGCGGCAGGTCGGCGCGCGCGCCGCGCGCGGGGCGCGGCGCCGGGGCGGGCGCGGGCG
>NZ_JAWSTH010000125.1:0-16906 GCF_033542075.1 Conexibacter stalactiti | reverse complement strand
CGCGCCGTCGCGCCCAGCGCCAGCGCTTCGCCCGCGCGCGCCGCCGCGCCTGCCGCCGCCGCCCAGGCGACCGGCTCGCCGGCCGCCTCGCTGACGCTGCGCCAGGCCGTCGGCCAGCGCGTGATCGGCTCGCTGCCGGGCACCACCGTGCCCGACACGCTCGCGCGCAAGATCCGCCGCGGCGAGCTGGGCGGCGTGATCCTCTTCGCCCGCAATGTCGGCACGCGCGCGCAGCTGAGCGCGCTGACCGCCCGCCTCCAGCAGGAGCGCCGCCGCGGCCCGCGCGCGCTGCGCGACCGCCCGCTGCTGATCATGATCGACCAGGAGGGCGGGCTCGTGAAGCGGCTGCCGGGTGCGCCGCAGCTCTCCCCGGTGCAGGTCGCCGCGCGCGGCAGCGCGTCGCTCGCGCGCCGCACCGGCGTCGCGACGGCGGCCAACCTCAGAGGGGTCGGCGTCAACGTCAACCTGGCGCCGGTGCTCGACCTCGGCCTGCCGGGCTCGAGCGTGCTGGAGCTGGGGCGGACCTACGGCGCCACGCCGCAGCAGGTCAGCAGCCTCGGCGGCGCCTTCGCGGACGGCCTCAGAGCCGGCGGCGTGCTCGCCAGCGCCAAGCACTTCCCCGGCCTGGGTCGCGGCGGCCACGACGAGGACCTGCGCCTCAACCGCATCGACGTGCCGCTGGCGACGCTGCGCGCGACCGACGAGGTCCCCTTCAGAGCGGCCGCGCGCCGCGGGATCCCGCTCGTGATGGTCTCGACCGGCGTCTACCCGGCACTCGACGGCGACCGGCCCGCGATGTTCTCGCAGCGGATCACGACGACGGAGCTGCGCGACGTCGTCGGCTTCGACGGTGCGATCGTCACCGACGACCTCGAAGTCCCGGCGATCGCCCACCTCAGCCCCGAGCGCAAGGCGCTCGCGGCCGTCCGCGCCGGCAACGACCTGCTGCTGTTCTGCCAGACCGAGGCGGCCGCCGACCGCGGCGCCGCGGCGCTGGTGCGGGCGGTGCAGCGCGGGCAGCTCCCGCGTGCGACGATCGACGCCGGCGCCGACCGTGCGCTCGCACTGCGCGCCTCGCTGCGCTGAACGCCCGCCGAACCCCGCCGGGAGCAGGGCAAACCGCAGCGACTCGCGGAGTTTGCTTTACTTCTCCGTCCCAATGCCCAAGATGAAGACTCATTCCGGCGCCAAGAAGCGCTTCAAGGTGACCGCCAAGGGCAAGGTCCGTGGTCGTCACGCCTTCACCAGCCACATCCTGGAGAAGAAGTCGCCGAAGCGTAAGCGCGCGCTCGGTCGTCCCGCGATCATGTCCGACCACGATGCACCGCGCATCAAGAAGCTGCTCGGGGTGGGCAAGTGACCCGCGTCAAGCGCTCCGTTCACGCGCGCAAGAAGCGCCGTGAAGTCCTGGAGATGACGAGAGGCTTCCGTGGCGAAGCCAACTCGAACTACAGACGCGCGAAGGAAGCCCTCCTCAAGGCGGACCAGTACCGCTACCGCGATCGCCGCAACCGCAAGCGCGACTTCCGTCGCCTGTGGATCACGCGCATCAACGCGGCCGCGCGCATCAACGATCTTTCGTACTCGCAGTTCATGCACGGCCTGAACCTGGCCGGCGTCGAAGTCGATCGCAAGATCCTCGCCGACATCGCCGTGCGCGATGCCGACGCCTTCCGACGTTACGCCGACAAGGCCCGCGAGGCGCTGGCGGCGGCTGCGTAAGCACCCCACACCAGCTTCTCCCCGATCGGGCGCCGACTCCTCTTGGACGGCGCCCTTTCTGTTTTAAGCGCGCCGATCGCGCCGCCGCCCGATCGGACGCAGCACGACCCGCAGGACCGCAGCTCCTGACACCGAAGCCAGAGCGACCGATGCCACCGATCACCTCACCCCAGAACGAACGCCTCAAGGATCTCCGCCGGCTCGCGCGCAAGCGCGGCCGCGACGAGATGGGGCGCTTCGTCGCCGAGGGCGAGGACCTGCTGCAGGCGGCCGACGCCGCCGGCTGGCGCGCGCTGGAGCGTTACTGCGCGACCGGCAGCGGCCTCGGCGGCACCGAGGTCGAGCCCGACGTGCTCCAGCACGTCTCTCAGCTCGGCTCGGGCACGCGCGCGCTGGCCGTCTACGAGCAGCGCTGGGCGCCGGCGCCGCTCGGCCCGCTCGCCGTCTACCTGCACGGGATCGCCGACCCCGGGAACGTCGGCACGGTGCTGCGCAGCGCGCTCGCGTTCGGTGCCGCCTGCGTCGTGCTCGGCCCCGGCTGCGCCGATCCCTTCGGCCCGAAGGCCGTGCGCGCGAGCATGGGCGCGCTGTTCCAGGTGCCGGTCGCGCGCGCCACGTCCGTCGCCGAGCTGCCGGGCGAGACGATCGCGCTCGACGCCCACGCCGACGCTGGCAACCTCGCCGGGCCGCTGACCGCGCCCGCGACGCTGCTGATCGGCGCCGAGCGTGCCGGACTGCCCGCCGAGCTGGTCGCCGCCTGCGACCGCACGGTGCGGATCCCGATCCACTCGGAGTCGCTCAACGCCGCGATGGCGGCGACGATCGCGCTGTACGAGGCAACGCGCGGCCTTGGCGCGCTGGACCATAGGATGGACGCCGCATGATCGAGCGCATCGACGAGCTGAAGAGAGCGGGCGAGGCCGAGGTCTCCGCCGCGACGACGACCGACGCGCTGGAGCAGGCGCGCGTCAGATGGCTCGGCCGCAGAGCCGAGCTGCCCAACATGCTGCGCGGCGTCGCGCAGTTGCCGCCGGAGCAGCGCGGCCCGGTCGGCAAGGCCGCCAACGAGGCGCGCAAGGCGCTGGAGGCGCTGATCGAGGCGCGCAACGGCGCGCTCGCCGCGGCTGAGCTGGACGTGCGGCTCGCCGCCGACCGCGTCGACGTGACGCTGCCGGGCGCGCCGCTGCCGCCGGCCGGCGGCCTGCACCTGCTGAGCCAGACGCGGCGGGAGATCGAGGACGTCTTCGTCGGGATGGGCTTCACTGTCGCCGAGGGTCCCGAGGTCGAGCGCGTCTACTACAACTTCGACGCGCTCAACCACGACGCCGCCCACCCGGCGCGGCTCAAGAGCGACACCTTCTACGTCGCCGACGACGTCGTGCTGCGGACGCACACCTCGCCGATGCAGGTGCGCGCGATGGAGCTGCAGCCGCCGCCGCTGTTCCTGATCGTCCCCGGGCGCGTCTACCGCCGCGACAGCGACGCGACGCACACGCCGCAGTTCCACCAGATCGAGGGCCTCGCCGTCGACGAGGACATCACGCTCGCCGACCTCAAGGGCACGCTGCTGCAGTTCGCGCGCGCGATCTTCGGCGACGAGCGCGAGGTGCGCCTGCGCCCGCACTTCTTCCCCTTCACCGAGCCGAGCGTCGAGATCGACGTCTCCTGCTTCCGCTGCAACGGCAGCGGCCACCTGAAGGACGGCTCGCGCTGCGGCCTCTGCAAGGGCACCGGCTGGATCGAGATCCTCGGCGCCGGCATGGTCGACCCGAACGTCTTCTCCTACGTCAGAGAGCACGGCTACGACCCGGAGAAGATCCAGGGCTTCGCCTTCGGCATGGGCGTCGAGCGGATCGCCTTCCTCAAGCACGGCGTCTCGGATCTGCGCCTCTTCTACGACAACGACCTCCGCTTCCTGCGGCAGTTCTGACGGAGGCCACCTCGCGATGAAGGTCCCGCTTTCCTGGCTCCACGAGCACGTCCATCCCGACCTCGACGCCGCGACGCTCGCCGAGCGGCTCGCGTTGACGGGCACCGAGGTCGAGCGCGTGACGCACCACGGCGTCCCGTCGGGCGACAACTTCGTCGTCGCGCGCGTGCTGGAGGCCGAGCAGCACCCTGACGCCGACCGCCTGCGCGTGACGAAGCTCGACATCGGCGAGGCCGAGCCGGTGCAGGTCGTCTGCGGCGCGCCGAACGCGCGCGCCGGCATCACCGTCGCGCTCGCGCGCCCCGGCGCCCGCCTGCCCGACGGCACGAAGCTGAAGAAGGCGAAGCTGCGCGGCGTCGAGTCGCTGGGGATGATCCTCGGCGAGTCGGAGGTCGACGTCGGCGTCGACCACGCCGGCATCATGGAGCTGCCCGGCGATCTGATCCCCGGTACGCCGCTGGGCAACGTGCTGCCGCTCGAGACCGACGTGCTGGAGCTGGAGATCACGCCCAACCGGCCCGACTGCCTCGGCGTCTACGGCGTCGCGCGCGAGGTCCACGCCGCCACTGGCGCGCCGCTCGGCCCCGCGCCGTGGGAGCACGACGCAGGCTCGGCCGGCCCGCTCGCCGGGATCGACGTGACCGTCGAGACCGACCGCTGCCCGCGCTTCACCGCGCGCGTGTTCGAGAACGTCACCGTCGGCCCCTCGCCCTACTGGCTGAAGGCGCGGCTGATGGCCGCCGGCCAGCGGCCGATCTCCAACGTCGTCGACATCACCAACTACGTGATGCTGCTGACCGGTCAGCCGCTGCACGCCTTCGACCTCGACCGCGTCGCGGGCGGGAAGCTGGTCGTGCGCGACGGGCGCGAGGGCGACACGCTCGAGACGCTCGACGGCGAGACGCGCAGACTCGACGCCGACATGGTCGTGATCTGCGACGCCGACGGCCCCACGTCGCTGGCCGGCGTGATGGGCGGCGCCCGCTCGGAGGTCTCCGACACGACGACGACCGTGCTGCTGGAGTCGGCCGTCTGGGACGGCCCCAACATCCAGCGCACCTCGACGCGGCTGGCGCTGCGCTCGGAGGCGTCGGGCCGCTTCGAGAAGGGGCTCTCGCCGGAGCAGACGCTGGAGGCGCAGACGGTCGCGACGAGGCTGCTGGTCGAGCTGACCGGCGCGACGGTGCGCGAGGGCACGCTCGACGTCGCCGGCCCCTCCGGCTGGGACGGCTCGCACGCGACGATCCGGCTGCGCGACGCGCGCGTCGTCGGCCTGCTCGGCGCCGAGATCCCGCGCACGCGCAGCGCCGAGATCCTGGCCGCGCTCGGCTTCGAGACGGCTGATGCGACCGACGGCATCGACGTGACCGTCCCGCACTTCCGTCGCAACGACGTCACGCGCGAGGCCGACCTGATCGAGGAGGTCGCGCGGATCGACGGCGTCGACAACCTGCCGGCGACGCTGCCGCTGCGGCGCGGCGCCGCCGGGCGGCTGACGCCATGGCAGCAGCTGCGGCGGACCGCCGCCGACACGCTCGCCGGCGCCGGCCTGCACGAGATCATCGGCTGGAGCTGGTCGCCGGCGGAGCTGGCGGACAGACTGCGGCTGCCGGCCGATGACCCGCGCCGCGCCGCGCTCGCGGTCGAGAATCCGATGTCCTCCGACCACGGGCTGCTGCGCACGACGCTGCTCGGCGGCCTGCTCGACGTGGCCCAGCGCAACGTCACGCGCGGCCTCGCCGACGTCGCGATCTTCGAGTCGGGCGCGGTCTTCGTGCCCAGCGGCGACGACGGCCTGCCGCACGAGCCGCATCTGCTCGGCGCGCTGCTGACCGGCGCGCTGCGGCCGCCGAACTGGGTCGAGCCGCAGCCGCCGCAGGCCGACTTCTTCGCCGCCAAGGGCGTGCTCGCGCACCTGCTCGACACGCTGCGCGTCAGCTGGCGGCTGGAGCGCGGCAGCGAGCCGTTCCTGCATCCGGGCCGCTCGGCGCGGGTGATCGTGACCCCGCACGGCGGCGGCGACGAGGCGGTCGTCGGCTGGATCGGCGAGCTGCACCCGTCGATCGCGGCCGAGTGGGACCTGGAGCGGACGGCCGTCTTCATGATCGACCTCAACGTCACGATCGCGGCGGTCCCCGGCCCGGCCGTCTACGCGGACTACACCTCCTTCCCGGAGGTGCGGCAGGACCTCGCGGTCGTGCTGCCCGCCAGCGTCCCGGCCGGCGACGTCGTCGCGGCGGTGCGCGCGGCCGGCGGCCCGCTGCTGGCCGATGCCGGCGTCTTCGACGTGTACAGAGGTACGCAGATCGGCGAGGGCAACGTCTCGCTGGCGCTGCGGCTCGCCTTCCGCGCCCCCGACCGCACGCTGACCGACGAGGAGGTCGGCGAGCGGCGCACGGCGATCGAGGAGGCGCTCGCGCAGCTGGGGGGCAGCCTCCGTGCCTAGCAACGGCGGTCCCAAGGTCTCCGTCTTCGGCGCCTCCGGCTACGCCGGCGCGCTCGCCGCGGCGCTGCTGCAGCGCCACCCGCACTTCCAGCTGAGCGCGATCACCTCGCGCTCCGACGTCGGCCGCAGGCTCGACGACCTCTACCCGCGCCACCGCGTGCCGCTGGCGATGGAGGAGCTCGACCTCGACCGCCACGGCGACGTCGACGCCGCGATCGTCGCCTACCCGCACCATGCCGCCGCGCCGGTCGTCGCCGGCCTGCGCGAGCGCGGCGTGCGCGTGATCGACCTGTCGGCCGACTTCCGCCTGCGCGACGTGCCGACCTACGAGCAGTGGTACGGCGAGCACGCTGCGCCGCAGCTCGTCGAGCACGCCGCCTACGGCCTGCCGGAGCTGGGCTACCGCGAGCGGATCCAGGTCGCCGACGTCGTCGCCAACCCCGGCTGCTTCCCGACCGCCGCGCTGCTCGGGCTCGCCCCGCTGGCGCGTGCCGGGCTGATCGACGACGTCGTGATCGACGCGAAGACGGGCGTCTCCGGCGCCGGCCGGGCCGCGACCGAGAAGACCCACTACGTGACCGTCGACGAGAACGTCGCCGCGTACGGGATCGCCGGCCACCGCCACACGCCCGAGATCGAGCAGGAGCTGGCCGTGCTCGGCGCCGAGGTGATGGTCACCTTCGTGCCGCACCTGCTGCCGCTCGATCAGGGCGAGCTGATCTCGGCGTACGTGAAGCCGACCCGTGAGATCAGCGACGCCGACGTGCGCGAGCTGTACGCCGACCGCTACGCGCACGAGCCGTTCGTCGAGCTGACCGACCGCTCGCCGGGCGTGCGCGACGTGCGCGAGACGAACATCGCGCGGATCACCACGCAGGTCGACGCGCGCAGCGGCCGGATCCTCGTCTTCGCCGCGATCGACAACCTCTGGAAGGGGACGTCGTCGCAGGCGGTCCAGAACCTCAACCTGATGTTCGGCTACGACGAGAGCGAGGGCATCTCGTGAGCGAGTTCTTCGTCTCGCGCTGGGTTCCGCGGCCCGGCCACGTGCAGGAGGACGACCGCGGCGGGCTGCCGCGCGGCTTTCGCGCCGCCGGCGTCTCCGCGCACGTCAAGCCGAGCGGCGCGAAGGACCTCGGCCTGCTCGTCGCCGACGCGCCGGAGACCGTCAGCGCCGCTCGCTTCACGCGCTCCGGCGTGCTCGCCGCGCCCGTGATCGTCAGCCGCGAGCACGCCGACGTCAGCAGGCTGCGCGCCGTCGTCGCCAACAGCGGCAACGCCAACGCCGCGACCGGCAGACAGGGCGTCGACGACGCGCTCGCGACGCAGGCTGCGGCCGCCCAGGTCGCGGGCGTCGAGCAGATCGCGACCGCGGTCGCCTCGACCGGCGTGATCGGCGTGCCGCTGCCGCTGGACCGCCTGCTGGCCGGCCTCGAGGAGGTCAGGGGCGAGCTGCGGACCGACGGCGACCGCGACTTCGCCGAGGCGATCCGCACGACCGACAAGTCGGCCAAGCGCGCCTCGCTCGTCGTCGAGCTGCCCTCCGGCGACGTGCGGCTGACGGCGCAGTGCAAGGGCGCCGGCATGATCCAGCCGAACTTCGCGACGATGCTCTGCTTCGTGCAGACCGACGCGCAGTTGGAGCAGGAGACGGCCGAGCTGCTGCTCGGCGTCACCGTCAAGCGCTCGTTCGACCGGATCTCCGTCGATGGCCAGCTGTCGACCAACGACACCGTCGTGCTGATGGCGAGCGGCACCAGCGGCGTCAAGGTCGAGCCGCTCTCGGAGGACGAGCTGCGGCTCGGCGAGGCGCTCGACGCGCTGCTGCGCCAGCTCGCGCTGATGATCGTCGCCGACGGCGAGGGCTCCAAGCGGACCGGCCGCGTCGTCGTCAGCGGCGAGGACCCGGCCGTGCTCGAGCACGTCGCGCGCGCGGTCGCCAACTCGCCGCTCGTCAAGACGGCGCTGCACGGCGGCGACCCCAACTGGGGCCGGATCGCGCAGGCGGTCGGCGGCGCGCTGCTCGACAGCTCCCCGCTGCACTTCGACATCGCGATCGAGGGCGTCACCGTCTTCGCCGACGGCTCGGCGCTGCGCTTCGACGAGGCGGCGCTGAACGCGGCGGTCCAGCGCGACGAGGTCGAGTACGTCGTCGCGCTGCCGGGCGAGGGCGCGGAGACGGAGGTCTTCTTCTCGGACCTCTCGCACGAGTACGTGACGATCAACGCGGAGTACACGACCTGACATGACGCCGCCCATCCCGCCCCTCTCGCAGCCGCGCGACGTCGACACGCTGCTCGAAGCGCTGCCGTACATCCGCGAGTTCCACGGCAAGACGATCGTCATCAAGTACGGCGGGGCGGCGATGATCGACCCCGAGCTGCGCGAGGAGTTCGCGCGCGACGTGGTGCTGATGAAGTACGTCGGCATCAACCCGATCGTCGTCCATGGCGGCGGCCCCGACATCACCGCGTACATGGAGCGGCTCAACCTGCCGGTCGAGTTCGTCTCCGGCCTGCGCGTCTCCGATGCCGACACGGTCGAGATCGCGAAGATGGTGCTCGTCGGCAAGGTCAACAAGGACATCGTGCTGCGGCTCAACCGCCACGGCCAGCCGGCGGTCGGCCTCTCCGGCGACGACGGCCAGCTCTTCCGCGCCGCCCGCCGCGCCGCGCCCGGCGGCGAGGACATCGGCTTCGTCGGCCGCATCGAGAAGGTCGACACCGACGTGCTGACGCACGTCGCGCAGGACTACATCCCGGTGATCGCCTCCGTCGGCGCCGATCGCGAGGGCAACTCGTACAACATCAACGCGGACGAGGCGGCCGGCGCCGTCGCACGCGCGCTCGGCGCCTACAAGGTGATGTTCCTGACCGACGTGCGCGGCTGGCTGCGCGACCCCGCCGATCCCGACAGCGTGATCAACGAGATCACCGCCGACGACGTCGAGCGCGCGCTGCCCGAGATCTCCGGCGGGATGCGCCCGAAGCTGGCCGCCTGCATCGACGCGATCCACGGCGGCGTCAGCTCCGCGGTGATCGTCGACGGCCGCGTGCCGCACTCGCTCCTGCTGGAGCTGTTCACCGACGCCGGCCTCGGCACGATGGTCAAGCCGGCGATCTGACCCCCCGATCCCAGGAACCCCTGATGTCCCTCAGCCAGTTGCAGGCGCTCGAGTCCGCCCACGTGATCCCGTCGTACGCGCGCAACCCGGTCGAGCTCGTGCGCGGCGAGGGCGCGCGCCTGTGGGACGACGAAGGCCGCGAGTACCTCGACTTCCTCTCCGGCATCTCGGTCCTCAACGTCGGCCACTGCCACCCGGCGGTCGTCGCGGCGGTGCGCGAGCAGGCGGGGACGCTGACGCACACGACCAACCTCTTCTACACCGAGCCGGCGATGCGGCTGGCGCAGCGGCTGGCGACCAGCTCGCTCGGCGGCAAGGTCTTCTTCTGCAACTCCGGCACCGAGGCCAACGAGGCGGCGCTGAAGCTCGTCCGCAAGGCGAAGCCGCGCGGTGAGATCGTCGTCCTGCACGGCGGCTTCCACGGCCGCACCTACGGCTCGCTGAGCGCCACGACGCAGGAGTCCAAGCAGGCGCCGTTCGCACCGCTGGTGCCCGGCTTCGTGCCGATCCAGCCGACCGCCGGGGAGGTCGAGGCGGCCGTCGGGGAGGGCACGGCGGCGGTCCTCGTCGAGCCGATCCAGGGCGAGACCGGGGTCCACGTGCTGTCCGACGAGTTCCTGCTCGCCGCGCGCGCGGCGTGCGACCGCGTCGGCGCCGCGCTCGTCTTCGACGAGGTGCAGACCGGCATGGGGCGGACGGGGACCATGTGGGGCTACGAGCAGACGCCGGTCGTGCCGGACGCGCTGACGAGCGCGAAGGCGCTCGGCGGCGGCCTGCCGATCGGCGCGCTGGTGACCGGCCCGCGGCTCGCTGACGTCTTCGCGCCCGGTGACCACGGCTCGACCTTCGCCGGCGGCCCGCTCGCCGCCGCGGCCGCCAACGCCGCCTTCGACGTGCTGGAGGACCCCGAGCTGCTGGCGCGCGTGCGCGAGCTGGGGGAGCGGCTGCGCGAGCGGCTGGAGGCGCTGCCGGGCACGGCGAACGTGCGCGGCCGCGGGCTGATGGTCGGCTTCGACGTCGCCGACGCGCCGACGGTCGCCAGACGGGCGCTGCTGGAGCAGCGGCTGGTCGTCAACGCGACCGGTCCCGGCACGATCCGCCTGTTGCCGCCGCTGGTCGTCTCCGACGAGCAGCTCGACGACGGCGTCGGGCGCATCGCGGCCGTCATCTGATCTCCGGCTTCTGTGACAGCGGGTGGCGGTGCGCTGACCTGGGAGCGCCGACGCGCCCGCTCGGCGCCGCTCCCGGCCGCTCGCCGGGGTATGGTCTGGGGCAGTCTCGTGATTCGCATCCTGATCGTCGACGACCATCCCGCTGTCCGTGCCGGCCTCGTGGCCGTGCTGCGCAGCGAACCCGGCCTCGTGCCCGTCGGCGCCGCCGCGGAGGAGCAGGAGGGGTGGAGACTGGCGCAGCGCGCGCGGCCTGACCTCGTGCTGCTCGACCTGCACCTGCCGGGCGGCAACAGCCTCGCGCTCTGCCGCCGCATCAAGGCGCTCGATCCGACCACGAAGGTGCTGATCTACTCGGCCTTCGCGCACGACGAGCTGTCGGTCGCCGCGACGCTCGCCGGCGCCGACGGGATGCTCGACAAGACCGAGCCGATGCTGGAGCTGTTCGACGGGATCCGCCGTGTGCACAGGGGCGAGCAGCTGCTCGCGCCGGTCACGCCGGAGCGGCTCCAGGACGTCCAACAGCGGGTCCCGGCCGACGACTGGCCGATCGTCGCGATGCTGCTCGACGGCACCTCCGACGCCGACGTCGCGGCGACGCTCGGCGTGCGCCAGGAGGAGCTGGAGGGGCGCATCGAGCGCCTGCTGGCGCGGCTGGCGCCGACGGCGGCGCGCTCGCGCGCCTGACCCGCCCGGCCGCCCGGCGCCGCGCGGCTCGCGCGCCCCGCCCGCGTGCATCCCGTAAAGTGCGGCCGGCCATGAGCGAGCCCATTCAGACCGAAGTCCACCGCATCGCCGCCGCGCCGGCGCGCACCGCCAGCTACGAGGCCGATCCGGCCGAGGTCAGACGCGTCCTGCTGCTCTACTCGGGCGGGCTCGACACGAGCGTCATGCTCAAGTGGATCGCCGATGAGTACGGGGCGGAGGTCGTCTGCCTCACCGTCAACCTCGGCCAGCCCGGCGAGGACTACGACGCCGTTCGCGACAAGGCGCTCAGAATCGGCGCGATCGACACGCACGTCGTCGACGCCCGCGAGGAGTTCGCCGAGCAGTACATCAAGCCGGCGATCAAGGCCAACGCCCTCTACGGCGGCGGCTACCCGCTCTTCACCGCGCTCGGCCGCCCGCTGATCGCGAAGCTCGCGGTCGAGTACGCGCGCAGAACCGGCTGCGACACGATCGCGCACGGCTGCACCGGCAAGGGCAACGACCAGGTCCGCATCGAGACGACGATCGCGACGCTCGGCCCCGAGCTGAAGGTGATCGCCCCGGTCCGCTCGTGGCAGATGGGCCGCGAGGAGGAGATCGCCTACGCGCGCGAGCACGGGATCCCCGTCAAGGGCGGCACCGAGGTCGCGCCGTACTCGATCGACGACAACCTCTGGGGCCGCTCCTCAGAGGGACGCTGGATCGAGGATCTCTCGCATGCGCCGGAGGACGACGTCTTCCAGCTCGTGACGCGCCCGGAGCTGGCGCCCGACGAGGCCGAGCTGGTCGAACTGGAGTTCGAGGCCGGCGTCCCGGTCGCGCTCAACGGCGAGCGCCTGGGCCTCGTCGAGCTGCTGGAGCGGGTCGCCGAGATCGGCTGCAAGCACGGCGTCGGGATCGTCGACCACATCGAGGACCGCATCGTCGGCCTGAAGGTGCGCGACATCTACGAGGTGCCGGCCGCCGCGATCGTGCTGCCGGCCCACCAGGAGCTCGAGCACCTCGTCGGCACGATCCACCAGAACCAGTTCAAGACGGGCCTCGACCAGAAGTGGGGCTACCTCGTCTACGCCGGTCTGTGGTGGGAGCCGCTGCGCAGCGACATCGACGCCTACCAGGATCGCGTCAACGAGCAGGTGACCGGCAAGATCGGCCTGAAGCTCTACAAGGGCTCGGTGCGCGTCGTCACGCGCGAGTCGCCCAACGCGGTCTACGACGCGACGCTGGCGTCGTTCGCCGAGTCCGGCGGCCTCTTCTCGCAGACCGCGTCGCCCGGCTTCATCGAGCTGTGGTCGCTGCAGTCGCGGATGGCGCACCAGCTGCGCGAGCGCGACGAGTCGTGAGCCCGGCCCGCTTGCCCCTGCGACCGCAGGGGTAAGGTCGGGCCATGTACTACAAGGCGCTCGGCTTCATCGTCTGGAGACTCGGCACGCGCTATCTGCGCAAGCGCTACGGCACGGCGCCGAAGAAGATCGGCGCAGGGGCGCTCGCGGCGGCCGGGATCGCCGGCGCGATCGTGATCGCGCAGCGTCGCCTGAGCCACTCCGGCGAGGCCTGAATAGATCGCTGCCGGGGTTCGCGCGCCGACTCGGCGCGCGAACCTCCGCTGCGTCCGCAGGCTCCGCTGCGCGTTCCTCCGAAGCTCGATGCAGGAGTTCGTGCATCTGCTGCGACGGCGCTGCACGCGTCCGTGACGGGAAGTAGCCTCCGAGGCTTCCCTGTCTGACGCATGCGCCTGATGAGCCCACCCGATCCTCCGCCCGACGACGACGCCCGCTTCGGCGACGCCAACGTCGTCGATCCCGCCGTGCTGGCGGAGCGCCGTGCGCAGCGCGCGGAGCTGGCCGAGCAGGTCGCGGTCCGCCGCGCCGCGGACGCCCAGGCGCTCGCCGCCGAGCTGTCGGCGGAGCGGGCGCGGCTGGAGGCCGAGCTGGAGCAGGCGCGGCTGGAGCCCGAGCGGCTGAGCCGCCTCGTCGCGGACCGCGAGCGGGCGCTGAGAGCCGCCGAGCAGCGCGCGCATGGGGAGGAGGCGCGCCGAATCGAGGCGAGCGAGGCGCTGGCCGAGCAGACGCGCCGGTTCGAGGCCGGCCTCGCGGAGGCGCGCACGCGCGCCGAGCGAGCCGAGGCCGAGCAGCGCGACGCGCTTGCGGGCGCGGCGCGGGCGGAGGCGGAGCAGCGCCAGGCCCGCGAGCAGGCCGCGCGGGCGGAGGCCGAGCAGCAGCGCGCGACCGCTGCCGCGAGCGCCACCGGCGACGAGCTGGAGGCGCGGATCGCGCGTGCCGAGGCGCAGGCACAGGAGTCCGCGTCGCGCGCCGCGCGCGCGGAGTCGCTGACGCACGAGCTGGAGACACGCGCCGCCCGCGCCGAGACGCTGGCCGAGGAGCGGCACGAGGAGTTGGAGCGGGCGAGCGAGCGGGCGCGACAGTCGACCGCGCGCGCCGGCTCCGAGCTGTCGGCGCTGCGCGAGCGCGTGAGCGAGGCCGAGCAGGTCGCCGCTGCGGCCGAGTCGGCCCGGCGCCGCGCCGAGGCGAAGCGGGCCGCCGCGCGCGAGAAGCGCCGCCGCGCCGCCGAGGAGCTGGAGCAGCTGACGCACGAGCTGGCCGCCGCGCGCGCCGAGGCGAGTGCCGCCCGCGAGGGCGCGGACGCGGTCCTCGCCGAGGTCGCCCACGAGCAGGCCGAGCGCGAATCCCTGCGCGCCCAGCTCGCACAGGCCCGCGCCGAGCGCGACGCGATGCGCGCGGAGTTGGAGCGCGGCTCCGCCGCGCCTGCTGGCGGTGACGGCGACGCCGCGCCCGCTGGCGCTGACGCCGCGCGCGCTGACGCAGTGTCCGCTGACGCTGTGCCTGCTGACGCTGTGCCTGCTGACGCTGTGCCTGCTGACGCTGTGCCTGCTGACGCTGTGCCTGCTGACGCTGTGCCTGCTGACGCTGTGCCTGCTGACGCTGTGCCTGCTGACGCCGTGCGCGGCGAGAGCTTCAGCGCTTCCGGGGCCGGCCGTCCCGCCACCGCGAGACCCGCGGCCTCGCCGGTCTCGCTGTCGCTGCTGCGCGCTGAGCTGACGCTCGCGCGAGCGGCGCGCGGGCTGAGCGCGGAGCCCGACGTCGCGAAGGCGCCTGTGACGGCCGCCGCCGCCCCGACGGCCCCGCCGTTGTCGACGCTCGCGCGTGAGCGGCGCATGGTCGAGCAGCGCGCCGCGGCGGCGCCCGGGCAGCGGGTCATCGCCGAGGATGCTCGTCGCCGCGGTCCGGGAGCGCTCCCGCTGCAGTCGACCCAGCCGGCGCGGGCGATACCGGCGACCGCGCTGGCGCTAGAGCGCGAGCGGTCGAGCCGGCTGCAGCAGCAGCTCGACCGTCAGGCGGCGACCGAGCGCGCGCTGCGCGACCAGATCGCCGAGCTGGAGCGGGCCGTCGCATCGCGGATGGACGCCGAGCAGCGGATCGAAGGCGCGCTGAGGCGCGTCCGCGGTGAGCTGGAAGCGGCCAACGCGCTGCGGATGCTGACTGAGCGCGGCTCCCCGACCCGCTCGCTGATACCGGCTGAGCCGACAACGCCCCTGCACGCCAGCTCGACGTCTCGACCGGCGGAGGTCACGCCGTCCGAGCCCGCCGCGCCCGCTGAAGCCGCTGCCGCGCCGCCGATCGCCGCGCCCGCTGACGCCGGACCCGCCAGCGCCCAACCCGCGGACGCCGCGCTCGACGATGCCGCGTCGGCCGACGCCGCCGCGCCGACGCCGCCCAGCGCGGCAGCGACGCCGTCCGCGCCCGCGCCGTCTGATCTGCCGCCGGCTTCGATCCCCGGCTTCGACGCCGACCGCCTCAATGCCGCCCGTGAGCGGCTGCGCGCGACCGCGCCGCTGGAGCAGGACGAGGGCGAGTCCGCGAACGATGAGGCCGCCGACAACACCCCCGCTCCGGCGTCGCGCGAGGCACCGGCGCCGACCGTCCGCCCTGGCCGCACCGCGAGAGCGGCGCCGGCGCAGACGAAGGCGCCGGCCGGTCCGCCCGCCCCATGGCTGCCGCGCGCGCTCAGACGGCTCGCGGCCGAGGATCCGGAGACGGCCGGCCGCATCATCGTCGGGATGCTGCCCGCGCAGGGGCTCGTGACCCAGCGCCAGCTCGCCTACGACCTTGTGCTGTCCGATCGCGGCACGGTCGCGGTCGACGTGCATGACGGCCGCGCGGTCGTCAGACCGCTCGAAGGCCCGCGCCCGTCGCGCGAGCTCGACTTCCGCGTCGCGGCGACCCACGCCGGCCTCGCGAGACTGCTGCTGACGCGGCGCGGCCTGCGGCGGCGCGCCCGCGTCCGCGGCTCCCGCCGCCGCCTGCGCGAGCTGCGCCGGCTGGCGCGTGAACCGTTCGCGCTGCGCGACCTCGCGGCCAGCGGCGCGACGCTGGAGCCGGCGCTGGCGCTGTGGCTCGGCGCACTCGCGATCGACTCCGCCGCCACCTTCGGCCACCGCTTCACGCTCGCGCACGCCCCGCTGCCCGGCGGTCCGCCCGATGCGTGGATGCGGATACAGCACGGCGCGCCGATCGCGGTGCTGCGCACGCGGCCGGGGGAGGAGCCCGCCGTCACGCTGCGCTGCACCAGGGGCGCCCTGCTCGCGCTGCTGGCCGGCATGCCGGTGCCGGCCGGCGAGGGCGCGGCGATCGACGGCGACGTCGCCGCGCTCGACCGCGTGCGCGGCTGGATCCGCCAGACCGAGTTCCCCGGCCCCTGACGGCCGCGGCCGCCGGCTCAGAGCCCGCACCGGGCTCGGTCCGCCGGCGCCGCGCCGCCATGTCCGATTTCTACCAGCGCAAGTTAGCTGCCGCTATAGGGCGCCAAACGAACGCTCCTCCGTGTCGCGCCGCCCCGCCGAACCGGCCCGTCCCGCTCCGCGCCGCGGATAGGCTGGCGCGATGGAGCAGCAGACGCCGTTGAGCGAGCAGTTCCACGGACCTGCCAGCCAGCAGACGCGCGCGCTGGAGCGCACGCTGCGGCGCACGTGGATCCCGCTCGCGCGCACGTGGCGGCTGACGCCGCGCGGGATCCGCCTGCTCAAGCGCGTCACCGACCCGACCGACCGGGTGCCGGTGCTGCGCGGGACGCGCGTCGAGCCGGCGCGGATCGGCGGCCGCCCGGCCGAGTGGGTGCTCGCGCCCCGCGCGCTGACGCAACTCGGCCTCGCCCCCGCCGCGCCCACCGGCGCCGCCGCGCCCGCAGGCGCCAACTCACCCGCCAGCGCCATCGCGCCCGCCTCCCGCGTCGCCACGCCCCCCGCCGTCACGCCGCCCGCCCAAGCCGTGACGCCGCCCACCGCCGGCCCGGTCCCCACCGACGCCCCGATCGTGCTCTACCTGCACGGCGGAGGCTTCGTCTTCGGCTCGCCGCGCACGCATCGCAACCTCGTCTCGCGGATCTCGCACGTGACCGGCATCGCCGCGCTCGCGCTCGACTACCGGCTGCCGCCCGAAGCGACGCTGCCGGCGCCGACCGAGGACGCGCTGGCGGCGTACCGCGAGCTGCTGGCGGCCGGGCGCGACCCGCGGCGGATCGTCGTCGCCGGCGACTCGGCCGGCGGCAACCTCGCGCTCAGCTTGGCGCTGCACGCCGCCGAGGCCGGGCTGCCGCGCCCGGCGGCGCTGGTGCTGCTGTCACCGTGGGCCGACCTGTCGCTGAGCCACGACTCGTTCACGCGCAACGGACTGCTCGACCCGTTCATCCCGCCCGCGGCGCTGCGCCGCTTCGCACGCGTGGCGACCGGCGCGACGCCGAGCGCGCGCGGGACAGGCCGCCGCGCCGCGCCGGCGCCCGCGCTCGACCCC
>NZ_JAWSTH010000124.1:0-16961 GCF_033542075.1 Conexibacter stalactiti | reverse complement strand
AGCTGCGCCGTCGCGGCGCCCGCGAGGTGCGGGCGCTCGGCCCCGCCGACCGGCCGCTCGCCGACGCGCTCGCCGCCGCCGGCGCGGAGTTGGAGGCGGCGGCGCGCGGGGTCCTCGGCGGCGGTTGAGGGGCCGTCGCCGTCGGTGGGGGAGGTCTGCGCGACGACAAAAGTCGACCTTTCCAATCGGGTTGCTACGCTTTTCACGCCAGGTCCGCGACAATTCAATCTCCATTGAACTTGATCGGGATTATGGTGTTTGACTGTGACTGGCGAAGCTGACCTCGCGGCGATCGGGACCCTCCTGGCGGACCGGACGCGCGCAACCATCCTGTTGACGCTGCTCAACGGCGGCCTCACCTCGGCGTCGGCACTGGCGGAGCGGGCAGGCGTCTCGCGGCCGCTGGCCAGCGCCCACCTGCGCAAGCTGACCGACGGCGGCCTGCTCGCCGTCGAGCCGCACGGCCGCCAGCGGCTCTACCGCCTCTCCAGCCAGGCGGTCGCCGACGCGCTCGAGGTGCTGATCCTGCTCGCGCCGCCGCTGGTCGTGCGCTCGCTGCGCCAGGCCAACGAGGGGATCGCCCTGCGCCACGGGCGCCTCTGCTACGACCACCTCGCCGGCCGCGCCGGCGTCGCGCTGACCGAGGCGCTCGTCGAAGGCGGCTGGCTGCGGCGCGCCGCCGAGGACTTCGACGTCACGCCGGCCGGCGCCGCCAAGTTCGCCGAGCTGGAGATCGACGTCACGTCGCTCGCCGAGCGGCCGCGCCCGCTGACGCGCGCCTGCCTCGACTGGAGCGAGCGCAGCCATCACCTCGCCGGCGCGCTCGGCGCCGCGCTCGCGAACGAGCTGCTGCGGCGCGGCTGGCTGCAGGCGCGCGAGGCCAGCCGCGTCGTGCTGCTCACCGACGCCGGCCGCGTCGCGCTCGCCGACCACTTCGGGCTCAGCGCCGAGGCGCTCGAGCTGGGCCCCGTCGGCGAGCACGTTCACGACCATCCGCGGCACGACGGCAAGCGGCAGGCGGCATGAGCGACCTCCGTCTCGCCGTCGACGTCGGCGGCACCTTCACCGACCTCGTGCTGTCCGGCGCCGAGGTCGGCCGCCGCAGCTACAAGACCAGCTCGACCCCCGCCGACCCGGCCGCCGGCGTCGTCAACGGCCTCCACACGATCGCCGCCGACCTCGGCATCGACGTCGGCGCGCTGCTGGCGCAGACGCCGGTGATCGTGCACGGCACGACGATCACGACCAACGCGCTGCTGACGCGCACCGGGGCCCGTACCGGCCTGCTCGTGACGCGCGGCTTCCGCGACACGCTGCGGCTGCGCCAGGGCCAGCGCGAGCGCCAGTTCGACTCCCGCAGCGCGCCGCCGGAGCTGCTCGTCCCGCGCTGGCGGGTCCACCCGGTCGGCGGCCGCTTCGACCGCCGCGGCCGCGAGCTGGAGCCGCTCGCCGAGGCCGACGTCGTCGCGGCGGCGCGGGCGCTCGCGCAGGACGGGGTGGAGGCGGTCGCGATCGCGCTGATCTTCTCCTTCCTCGACCCCGCGCACGAGCTGCGCGCGGCCGAGCTGGTGCGGCGCGAGCTGCCCGGCGCCTTCGTCAGCCTGTCGGCGGCGGTCGCGCCCGAGGTGCGCCTCTACGAGCGCACCAGCACCGCCGTCGTCAACGCCTACGTCGGGCCGATCCTGCGCACCTACCTCGACCGCCTCCAGGCGCGCCTGCGCGAGCTGGGCTTCGACGGCTCGCTGCTGGTGATGCAGTCCAACGGCGGCGTCGCGACGCCCGAGGTGGTCGCCGAGCACGCCGTCTCGACGCTGCTGTCGGGGCCGGCCGGCGGGCCGATCGCGGGCGCCGAGGCGGTCGCGCCGCTGGAGCTGCCGAAGGCGATGACGATCGACATGGGCGGCACCAGCTTCGAGGTCAGCCTCGCCCGCGGCGGCGTCACCGACGTGCGCCCCGGCGGCCTGCTCGGCGGCCAGGCGGTCACGACGCCGATGCTCGACATCTCGACGATCGGCGCCGGCGGCGGCTCGATCGCCTGGGTCACCGCCGGCGGGATGCTGCGCGTCGGGCCGCAGAGCGCGGGCGCCCTGCCCGGACCGGCCTGCTACGGCCGCGGCGGCACCGCCGCGACCGTCACCGACGCCGGCCTGCTGCTCGGCTACGTCGGCGGCGAGAGCTTCGGCGGCGGTGAGCTGGCGCTCTCGCGCGTCGCCGCCGAGCAGGCGGTGGGCGCACTCGCGCGGGAGCTGGGCATCGACACGACGGCGGCCGCCGCCGGCATCTACGCGACCGTCAACGCGGCGATGACCGACTCCCTCCGGCTCGTCACCGTCAGCCGCGGCCTCGATCCGCGCGAGTTCGCGCTCGTCGCGGCCGGCGGCGCCGGTCCGGTCCACGCCGCCGCGCTGGCGCGCGACCTCGAGGTCCCGCTCGTCGTCGTCCCGCGCGACGCCTCGGTGCTGTGCGCCGCCGGCATGCTCGTGACCGACTTCGTCCACCACGCCGTGCGGACCGTGTACGGCCGTACGCCCGCGCCGGACGCCGCTGCGCTCGCGGTCGCGTGGGAGGAGCTGGAGGCCGGCGTCGCCGCGCAGCTCGAACGCGAGGGCGTGGCACCGCAGCAGGCGCGCTTCCGCCGCTCGGTCGAGGTCCGCTACGTCGGCCAGGTCCACCAGATCGAACTCGACCTGCCCGACGGGGAGGCGGTCGACGGCGCGCTGCTCGACGGCGTGCTCGCGACCTTCCCGGCGGCCCACCGCGAGCGCTACGGCCACGTGCTCGACGGCGTCGAGCTGGAGCTGGTCAACGTGCGCCTGGAGGCGCGCGGGCCGGCCGGCACGCCGGTCGTCGCGCTCGGCGGCGCACCCGGGGAGCCGGAGCCGGCGCCGCGTGCGGCGCGCGACGCCTGGTTCGACGGCCGCTTCGTCGCCACGCCCGTCTACGACGGCGCGCCGCTCGGCGTCGGCGTGCGGCTGGAGGGGCCGGCGCTGGTCGAGCTGAGCACGAGCACGATCGTGGTGCCGCCCGGCACCGCCCTGACCGTCGCGCCCTCCGGCAGCTACGCGCTGCACGGGGCGGCCGATCCCCTCGCCGACGTCCTCGAACGGCTGTACGCAGGAGGCGTGAGTGTCTAGCACCGCCATCGACCCCGCCGCGACCGCGGGCGCCGCGCCCGTCGCGGCCGCCGCGGCCGGGACCGACCCGGTCGCGGCCGCGATCGTCGCCAACCGGCTCGACGCGATCGCCGAGCACATGGCCGAGACGATGCTGCGCACCTCGCGCTCGCGCATCTTCCAGATCCGCGACTTCGTCACCGGCATCTTCGACGGCGACGGCCGCTGGGTCGCGACGAAGGACTACATCCCCGTGCTCGCCGGCTCGATGCCGAGCGCGCTGGAGGCGGTCCGCGCGCGCTTCGGCGACGACGTCCACGACGGCGACGTCTTCCTCCTCAACGACCCGTACCACGGCAACAACCACCCGCCCGACATGACCGTGCTCAAGCCGGTCTTCCACGCCGGCGAGCTGCTCTTCTGGACGGTCTCCAAGGGCCATCACGCCGACGTCGGCGGAGGCGGTGTCGTCGGCTACAACCCGTACGTCACCGACGCCTGGGAGGACGCGCTGCGGATCCCGCCCGTGCGGCTGGTCGCGAGAGGGATCGAGCAGCGCGACCTGTGGGCGATCATCGCGCTGAACGTGCGCGTGCCCGACTTCGTCGAGGGCGACCTGCACTGCCAGATCGGCGCCGTCACCGTCGGCGCCGAGCAGCTGCGCGCGATGCTCGCCAAGTTCGGCCGCGCGCGCGTCTCCGCCGCGATCGACTACCACCTGGAGGCGTCGCGCCGCCACATGGCGCGCGAGATCTCCGCGCTCGCCGACGGCGTCTACCGTGCCGAGCGCCACCTCGACAGCGGCGGCGCGAACGTGCCCGGTCCGATCCGCGTCGCGGTCGAGGCGCGCGTGGAGGGCGAGCGCGTCACGTTCGACTTCACGGGTTCCGATCCGCAGGTCGCCGGCTACGCCAACTCGACGCTCGCCAACACCGTCGCCTCCTGCATGATCGGCCTGTTCGCGATCGTCGACCCCGACGTGCCGCGCAACGGCGGCTCGCTGGCGCAGTTCGACGTGATCGCCGAGCCCGGCACGATCGTCCACGCGGTCGCGCCGGCGGCGACGACGCTCTGCACGCTGCTGACGTGCGAGACGATCGTCGAGGCGATCTGGCTCGCGCTCGCCGACGCCGCGCCGCGCGGCACGCTCGCCGGCTGGGGCCGCTTCGGCCAGTTCGCCGAGGCCGGCGTCGACGAGCACACCGGCCGCCCGTTCGCCGTCATCAGCTCCTTCACGCTCGCCGGCTCCGGCGCGCTCGACGGCGCCGACGGCTGGGACGGCCTCGGCAGCCCGGTCGCGATGGGCGGCACCTCGGCGCCCGATCCCGAGCTGCACGAGCTGGTCGCGCCGGCCGTGATCGAGCAGGTCGAGCTGGTGCCCGACTCGGCCGGGGCGGGCCGCTGGCGCGGCGGCTTCGGCGCGCTGATCGAGTACCGCCTCGACCAGGACGACGTGACCTCGCTCTGGTACGGCGGCGGCACGACCGAGCAGACGGCGCCGTACGGGCTGCGCGGCGGCCTCGCCGGCAGACCGAACTGGGGCGAGGTCCACCACGCCGACGGCCGCGTCGAGCGGGTCGCGCCGAACACGATCCGCCCGCTCGGCGACGGCGACCGGATGGTCTCGTTCATGGCCGGCGGGGGCGGCTACGGCGATCCCGCCGAGCGCGATCCCGAGGCCGTGCTCGACGACGTCCGCTCCGGGCTCGTCTCGCACGCGGCGGCAGAGCAGCTCTACCGCGTCGCGGTCGCCGGGGCGGGCGGCGCGGCGCAGATCGACAGCGAACGGACCACCGCGCTGCGCTCCTGTCGCGGCTCGTCCTAAACGCCGCTCGCCGCTGACGCGGCGGCGGCGCACGCACCACCCACCACACCCAACGCCTGATCCCGTGGGCCGGTCCCAGCCGGTCGCGGTCGCCCCATCCCTCGAACCGAACCAGGACCGATGCTCACCAGATCCCGCCTCACCTCCGTCAGCGCCGCGCTCGCCGCGCTGCTCGCCGCCGCCGCGCTGAGCGCCTGCGGCAGCGACGACTCCTCCAGCGCCACCGCCGCCGGCGGTGCGACCGGCGCCGCCACGACCGCCGCCTCCTCTGATGCGGGCGGCGGCGTCGAGGCCGCGAAGGCGCTCGTCGCGGAGGCGAGCGAGACGCCGAGATTCGTCGCCCCGCCGGCCTTCGACACCGCCGCCGCGGAGGGCAAGACGGTCTGGTGGATCGGCAACGTCGAGGACCCGATCCTGAGACAGTGGGTCGAGGCCGCCAGAGAGGCGTGGGAGGCCAACGGCGCCGAGCTGCGCGTCTACGACACGAAGGGCTCGATCCCCGAGCACGTCAAGGGCTTCGACCTCGCGATCGCCGGCAAGGCCGACGCGATCGTGCTCGGCGACGGCTTCCCGGCCGTGCAGTTCGCCGCGCAGGTGAAGAGAGCGAAGGACGCGGGGATCCCGTTCTTCAGCCTCGTCACCGGCCAGCCGAGAGAGCAGCCGGAGGTCGACGGGCTCGCGCTCGACGTCTCCTACGACTACCGCCGCGTCGGCCAGCTGCTGGCGGCGTGGGCGATCGCCGACTCCGACGGCACGGCGCAGGGCGTCTTCATCGAGACGCCGGCGATCCCCAGCTCGACGTTCGAGCGCGAGGGCTTCCAGAGAGAGATCGAGGCCAACTGCCCCGACTGCAGATTCGAGTACAAGGAGGTCGAGCAGACCGGCGGCGGCTCCAGCGCCCAGGACGCGCTCGGCAACGTCGCGCGCACCTCGATCCTCTCCAACCCGAAGACGGGCTACGTGATCACCGCCTTCGACAGCCAGGCGCTCTACGCGATGGCCGGCGTGCAGCAGGCCGGCGCCGGCACCAGAGTGAAGCTCGCCGGCTTCAACACGATCGTCCCGCAGATGCAGAACCTGAAGAAGGGCACGCCCTTCAAGATGGACGTCGGCGGTCCCAACGTCTGGCTCGGCTACGCGCTCGCCGACAACGTCATGCGCGAGTGGGCCGGCGAGGAGCTGGTCGAGGATCCGCAGATCGGCTTCAAGCTGTTCACCGAGGAGAACGTCCAGGACCTCAACGTCGACCGCGAGGACGGCACCGAGTGGTATGGCGTCGACTACGGCGAGCTGTTCCGCAGAGACGTGTGGGGGCTGGAGAAGTGACCTCCGCGGCCGACGGCAGCGGCAGCGCGCTCGCGGCGGAGCGGATCTCGAAGACGTTCGGCGCCGTGCGCGTGCTGCACGACGTCGACCTGCGCCTGGCGCGCGGCGAGATCCGCGCGCTCGTCGGCCGCAACGGCTGCGGCAAGTCGACGCTCATCAAGATCCTCGCCGGCGTGCACGCGCCCGACCCCGGCGGGCGCCTGGCGCTCGGCGGGGCGGAGCTGGCGCTGCCGCTCGGCGCCGCGCAGGCGCGCGCCCACGGCCTCGCCTTCGTCCACCAGGACCTGGCGCTGGAGGAGGAGGCGAGCGTCGTCGACAACCTGCTCGTCGGCCGCTTCGCGACCGCCGCCGGCGGCCGCATCCCGTGGCGGCGTGAGCGCCGCCGCGCGCAGGAGGCGCTCGCGCGCTTCGGCGTCGACGTCGACGTGCGCGCGCAGCTGCGCTCGCTGTCGCAGGTCGAGCGGGCGCTCGTCGCGATCGTGCGGGCGCTGCTGGAGCTGCCCGGCGGCGGCGGCGTGCTGGTGCTCGACGAGCCGACCGCCTTCCTGCCGGCCGAGGAGGTCGAGCGGCTGTTCGCCGCCGTCCGCACCGCGGCCGCGAGCGGCACGGCGGTGCTGTACGTCAGCCACCGCCTGGAGGAGGTGCTGGCGCTGGCGAGCACGGTCACGATCCTGCGCGACGGCCGCCACATCGTCACGCGGTCGCTGGAGGGGCTGGGCAAGGAGCAGCTCGTCGAGCTGATCCTCGGCCAGCGGCTGGAGGCCTTCTATCCGACGCTCGAGGCGTCGGCCGGCGCGCCGGTGCTGCGCGCCGAGGGGATCAGCGGCCGCGTCGTGCGCGACCTGTCGCTGACGCTCGGCGGCGGCGAGATCGTCGGCGTCACCGGCCTCGGCGGCTCCGGCTTCGACGAGCTGCCGTACCTGCTGGCGGGTGCCGGCGGGGCGAGCGCGGGCTCAATTTCCCTGGGGGAGCAGCGCTTCGACGCCTCGACGCTCGACCCGGCGCGCGCGATCGCGGCCGGGATCGCGCTGCTGCCGGCCGACCGCCGCCGCCAGAGCGGCGTGCCCGGCCTCTCGGTCGCCGCCAACGTCTCGCTGCCGGCGCTGCGGCGGTTCGCGCGCGCCGGCCGGATCGACCGCCGCGCCGAGCGCGCCGCGGTCGGCGAGCTGATCGAGCGGCTCGGCGTCACCCCGCCCGACGAGCGGCTTCAGCTCGGCCAGCTCTCCGGCGGCAACCAGCAGAAGGCGCTGCTCGGCAAGTGGCTGCAGCTGGAGCCGCGGGTGCTGCTGCTGCACGAGCCGGCGCAGGGCGTCGACGTCGCCGCCAAGCACGAGCTGATGGCGCGCTTCGAGCAGGCGGCCGAGCGCGGCGCGGGCGTGCTGATCGCCAGCGCCGAGCACGAGGACCTCGCCCATCTCTGCCACCGCGTGCTGGTGCTGCACGGCGGCTGCCTCGTCGCCGAGCTGAGCGGCGCGGAGATCAGCGAGGAGCGGATCGCGGAGCTGTCGTTCGGCGGCCTCGTCACGACCATCGAGCAGGAGGCAGCGCATGTCTGAGCAGGCCACCGCCGAGCGACCGGCGACGAGAAGGCGCCGCGCCCATGCCGGCGCCCACGTCGTCGAGCGGTTCGGGCTGCTCGGCGCCTGGGCGCTGGTCGCGCTCGCCTTCGCGATCGCCGAGCCGGCCTTCCGCGACGTCGCGACCGCGCAGATCATCTTCGGCTCGCAGTCGACGCTGCTGATCGTCTCGCTGGCGGTCGTCGTCGTGCTGCTGGCGGGCGAGTTCGACATGTCGGTCGGCGCCGTCGTCTCGGTCTCCGCGACGCTGCTCGTCTACCTCGACGCCGAGCAGGGCTGGCCGCTGCTGGCGGCGCTGGCGGCGGTGCTCGCGATCGGGCTGCTGGTCGGCTCCGTCAACGCCTTCGTCGTGCTGCGCTTCGGCGTGCCGTCGATCGTCGTGACGCTCGGCATGGCGACGCTGATCGCCGGCATCTCGGCCGGGATCGCCGGCACGGCGCCGCGCGGCGGCGTCTCGCAGTCGCTGATCGACACGATCTCCGCGCAGCTGTTCGGGCTGCCGGTCGCCTTCTACCTCGCGCTCGCGGTCGGCTTCGCGCTGTGGTTCTTCGTCGAGCAGACGCCGCGCGGCCGCCACCTCGTCTTCGCCGGCCGCGGCCACGAGGTCGCGCGGCTGGCCGGCCTGCGGCCCGACCGCTACCGCGCCGGCGCGCTGATCGCCGGCTCGCTGCTGGCGGCGCTCGGCGGGATCGTGCTCGTCGGCCTGACCGGCGCCTCCAGCTCCGATGCCGGCAACTCCTTCCTGCTGCCGGCCTTCGCCGCCGCCTTCCTCGGCTCGACGACGATCAAGCCCGGCCAGTTCAACGTCTGGGGCTCGTTCGTCGCCGTCTACTTCCTCGTCACCGGCGTCACCGGGCTGCAGCTGCTCGGCTACACCGGCTGGGTCGAGCAGGTCTTCTACGGCGGCTCGCTGCTGATCGCCGTGATCGTCACGAGAGTCGTCGCGCAGGCGCGAGCGCGCACCGCCGCGAAGGAGGCCGCAGCATGAGGTTCGCCGTCCAACTGCCGCAGAGCGGCCCGCACGCGAGCGCGCGCGGCCTGCTCGACGCCGCCGTCGCGGCCGAGCGGGCCGGGCTCGACACGCTCGCCGTCACCGAGCGGGTGCTGTGGCCGGTCGACCCGGTGCCGCTCGACGCCTCCGGCGCGACCGGCCACCCGCCCGACCACCAGAGAGTGCTGTTCGACCAGCTCGAGGTGCTCGCCGCCGTCGCCGCGGTGACCGAGCGGGTCGAGCTGATCACCGCGATCGTCGTCGCGGTGCTGCAGCCGCCGGCGATCCTCGCGCGCCGCGTCGCGACCGTCGACCAGCTCAGCGGCGGCCGCCTGCGGCTCGGCGTCGGCCAGGGCTGGATGAGAGCCGAGTACGAGGCGGCCGAGGTGCCGTGGAAGCGGCGCGGCGCCGGCTTCGAGGAGCACGTCGGCGCGATGCGCGCCGTCTGGGGCCCCGACCCGATCTCGTACGACGGCCGCTTCTACAGACTGCCGCCGTCGCTGATGGGGCCCAAGCCCGTGCGGCCCGATGGCGTGCCGGTCTACGTCGGCGCCAACGCGCCGGCGGGGATCACGCGCGCGGCCCGCTTCGCCGACGGCTGGCTGCCGGTCGGCGCGCTGAGCGACGACTGGGAGGGGCTGGAGCGCAAGCTGCGCGCCTTCGTCACCGCGACCGACGCGCTCGGCCGCCCGCCGCTGCCCGTCCACCTGCGGCTGCACACGCGCGTGACCGAGCGGTCGCTCGACGGCGCACGCTCACCGCTCTCCGGCACTCCCGAGCAGATCGCCGCCGACCTGGAGCGCGTCGCCGCGCTCGGCGTCGGCGAGGTCTGCCTCAACCAGACGCAGCTCGGCGTTCCCTTCGACGAGCAGCTCGACGCCAGCGTGCGCGTGCGCGCGCTGGCCGGCTCCGGCAGCTCCCCGGCTCCGGCGCCTTCCCCGACCCCGTCCGCGCAGGAGGCCGCGCGATGACAGCAGAACAGACCACCGGCGGCGAACCAGCCGCCGCGATCCTCGGCGACGCGCGCCTGGACCAGGCGCTCGCGCGGATCGCCGAGCGCGCCGCCGAGCACGATCGCGACGGCTCCTTCCCGCACGAGGCGTTCGACGCGCTGCACGCGCTCGGCGTCACCGCGCTGCGCGTGCCGGCGTCCTACGGCGGCGGCGAGGCCGACCTGCCGACGCTCGTGCGCGTGCTGGAGCGGGTCGGCGCGGCCGACCCCTCGGTCGGGCTCGTGCTCGTGTGGCAGTACGTCTTCCACGCCGACCTGTCGCTGCCGGGCAGCCGCTGGCCGGCCGAGCTGCGCGAACGCGTGCTGCGCTCGGCGGTCGCCGAGGGCGGGCTGATCAACGCGCTGCGCGTCGAGCCGCAGCTCGGCACGCCGGCCCGCGGCGGTCTGCCGGAGACGGTCGGCCGGCAGCTGCCCGACGGCCGCTGGGAGCTGCGCGGCCACAAGACCTACTGCACCGGCATCCCGGCGCTGCGCTGGCTGCTGGTGTGGGGCCGCACCGACGAGCAGGAGCCGCGCGTCGGCAACTTCCTCGTCGCGGCGCCGGCCGACGGCTACCGCGTCGAGCAGACGTGGGACCACATCGGCCTGCGCGCCTCGCGCAGCGATGACGTGATCTTCGAGCGCGTGACGCTGCCGGCTGACAACGCCGTCGACGTGCGCCTGCCGGCCGAGTGGAACGAGCCGGCCGCGCACGCCTCGCGCGGCCGCGCGGCGCTCTTCATCGCCGCCAACTACCTCGGCGTCGCGCTCGCCGCGCGCGACTGGCTGACGCGCTACCTCAACGAGCGCACGCCGACCAACCTCGGCAGACCGCTCGCGTCGCTGCCGCGCTTCCAGGAGGCGGTCGGGGAGATCGAGGCGCTGCTGGAGAGCGCGCGGCTGCACGTGCGCGACGCCGCCGCCGAGCTGGAGCGCGGCGGCGATCCGGCGCGGGCGATGCTGGCAAAGCACGTCGCCACCGCCAACGCGATCGCGTCGATCGAGCTGGGTCTGAGACTGACCGGCAACCCGGGGCTGACGCGGCGCAACCCGCTCGAGCGCCACCATCGCGACGCGCTCACCGGGCGCGTCCACACGCCGCAGAGCGACACGGTGCTGACGCAGCTCGGCGCCGCCGCGCTGCGGCGGGCGGCGGCGGGCGCCGGCGCCGGCTCGGAGGGCGGCCGATGAGCGTCGTCGCGGAGGTGACCGAGTTCACCGACCCCGGCTGCATCTGGTCGTGGTCGAGCGAGCCGTACCTGCGCTGGCTGCGCGCCCGCTACGGCGAGCAGCTGGGGTGGAGGCGCGTCTTCGGCGTGCAGGTCGACGACCTCGCGCGCACCCATCCCGGCAGGGATCCGGTCGCCGACGCGGAGGAGTTTCGTGCCGGCTGGCTGGAGGTCGCCGCCCACACCGGGGCGCCGATCACCGCGCGGCTGACCGCGATGAACCGCTCGACAGTGCCGGCCAGCCGTGCCGCGAAGGCGGCCGAGGCGCAGGGGCCGGCGGTCGCCGAGGCCGTGCTGCGGCGGCTGCGCGAGTCACTCTTCGTCGACGGCGTGGCGCCTGACGACGACGCGCGCATTGCGGACGCGCTGCGCGGTGTCGCGGGGCTCGACCTCGCGCGGCTGCTCGCCGATGCGGCGAGCGCTCCGGTCATCGCGGCCGTCGAGGCCGACTGGGCGCTGACGCGCAGACCACGGCCGGAGGTGATCGACCGCAGCGGGCCCGGCCCCAACCCGGGCGCCGCGAAGCCCGACGGCGAGCACCTGCGCTACGGCTTCCCGACGCTCGTCGTGCGCGGCAGCGGCGGCGTGCGCGTGCTGGCCGGCTGGCAGGCGCCGCAGGCGCACGCGGCGACGCTGGAGCAGGCGGCGCCGGAGCTGGTCGCGCGACCGCTCGCGTTGAGCGCCGCCGAGGCGCTCGCCCGTTACGGCTCGCTGACGGCCGTCGAGCTGGAGCTGCTGACCGACGACGGCGCCGCCGGCCTGCCGGCCGGCGCCGTCCGCGTCGAGAGCGCGACGCGGCCGCTGTGGCTGGCGGCGGGGGAGACGGCGGAGCGCGGCGTGGCCGCGAGCGGGGCGACGGCGGCGTGAGCGAGACGGCGCCGCGCACCAGCTCTCGGCGCGGCGTCGACGGCGCCGCGCTGCGCGCCGCGATGGGCCACTTCGCGACCGGCGTCACGATCGTCACCGCGGCCGCCGACGGCGTCCCCAGCGGCGGGACGGCCAACGCCGTCACGTCGCTGTCGCTGTCGCCGCCGCTGGCGCTCGTCTGCCTGCGCGAGGGATCGCTGACGCTGGCGACGCTGCTGCGCGCCCGCAGCTTCGCGTTCAACGTGCTCGGACGCGATCAGGAGCCGCTGGCGCTGCGCTTCGCCGCGCCGGGCGGCCCGCCGGCCGCGCGCTTCGACGGCGTCGGCTGGCAGGCGGGGGAGAGCGGCGCGCCGCTGCTCGACGGCGTCGTCGCGACGGTCGAGTGCGCGCTGCACGACGTCGCCGAGGGCGGCGACCACCGCGTCGTGATCGGCCGCGTGCTGGCCGTCCGCCACCCGCCGCACCACGCGCCCCCGCTGGTCTTCCACCGGGGGCGCTTCACGGGGCTCGACGCGGCGGCTTAGGGGCGCGGCGCCTCGTCGGCGCCGTCGATGCCGTCGGTCGACCAGAGGCTGTCGAGGTTGACGACGATCTCCTCCGGGGTCGTGCGCGCGAGGACGACGATCGCGTCCTCCTCGCGGCCGAGGTTCTCCTCACGATGCGGCACCCACGCCGGCACGTAGACGAAGTCGCCCGGACCGGCGTGGACGGTCACTTCCTCGCCGTCGGTCAGGAAGACGAACTGCGGGTTGCCCGAGACGATGTAGATGCCGCTCTCGGCAGGACCGTGGTGGTGATCGCCGCTGGTCTCGCCGGCCTTGACGGTGTTGCCGCCCATCCACAGTCCTCTGGAGCCGACGAGCCCGCCGGAGATCGCGGCGAAGCGGCGCATCCCGGGGGTCTGGGCGGTCTCGGCGCTGCGGGTCTCGCTCGTCGAGACGACGAGCGGCCGGCGCCAGAACGGCGTGGTGCCGGCGGTTGGGGGCGTCGTGGACATGGTGGTCTCCTGGCTGCGCGTGGGTGGAACTTCCAGCATGCCCGCGTGACGGTTCAACGGGGTGTGAATCGTTGGCTACGCGGGCGTGGCGGCCGGCGCCCACGCCGCGGCGGTCGCGGGGTCGGCGAGGTAGTCGGCGAAGCTCCGCGGCGGGTGGCCGGTGACGCGCTCGACGGCGTCGGTGGTCGCGGCGTTGGCGCCGGAGCGCACCACCTCGCTCAACAGGATCAGCAGCAGCTCGGCGTAGTCGCGCGGCACGCCGGCGGTGAGCGTCTGCTCCAGCCAGCGGGCGGGCGGCAGGTCGACGTGGACGACGGGGCCGCCGACGACCGTCGAGATCCGCTCGGCGACCTCGGCGAACGTCAGCGCCTCCGGGCCGGTCAGCGTCAGCTGCTGGCCGGCGTGGGCGGCCGGGTCCAGCAGCGTCGCGGCCGCGACCTCGGCGATGTCGTCGGCATGGACGAACGCCTCGGCGCCGTCGCCGGTCGGCGCCGCGATCTCGTGGTCCTGGGCGATCGCCGGCTGGAAGACGTACTCGCTGAAGTTCTGCATGAACCAGCCGGGGCGCAGGATCGCGTGCGTCAGCCCCGCGCGGCCGATCAGGTCCAGCTCGGTCGCCCGCGCCGGCGCCTCGGCGGGCGCGTGCTCGACGCCGCGCGCGCTCAGCAGCGTGACGTGGCGGACCCCGGCCGCCTCGGCGCGGTCGAGCAGCGCGGCGACCTGCGGCGGGTAGTCGAGCCGCAGCGCCGGCGGCACGAGGTAGAGCGCGTCGGCGCCGTCGAGCGCGGCGGCGTGGGTGGCCGGGTCGTGCCAGTCGAAGCGGACGTCGGCGCCGCTGCGCGCGGCGGTGCGGACGTCGGCGCCGGCGGCGCGCAGGCGGGCGGCGAGGCGGCGGCCGGTCTTGCCGGTGCCGCCGAGGACGGTGATGGTCTGTGAAGTGGTCATGGAGCGAGTGAATCGGAATGTCGCGAGACGTTCCATGCTGTAATGGCTCAAATGGATGCTCCAGCGTCTCCCGTCGGCGACGTTCTCTCCGACTACCTCGAACGCTCGCGCGCTCGCGGCGCGGCCTTCTCGCACTCGACCGCGCGCGGTCGCTGGGGCGTCCGCTTCGAGCCCGTCGCCGGCGTCGCCGTCCATGTGATCGTCGACGGCGAGACATGGCTGTGGAGCGACGACCCGGCCGCGGCGCTGCGGCTGGCGCCCGGCGACGTCGCGCTCGTGCGCGGTGACGTCGTCCACCAGTTGGCGAGCGCCGCGGGCGCGTCATGCCGGCCGCTTGCCGAGGTCACCGCCGCCGGTCCGGAGCCGGGCAGCGCGCGCCGCTACGCGTTCGGCAGCGGGGATGGGGAGGAGGCGGTCTTCTGCTGCGGCGCCTACCGCTTCGAGGGCGACCTCTGCGACGGCCTGATCGCCGCGCTGCCGCCGCTGGCGCGCGTGCGGCCGGCGGCCGGCTCGCCGTTGCGCGCGACCGCCGACCTGCTCGCGCACGAGATGGAGCACGAGCAGCCCGGCCAGCAGACGTTGCTCGACCGGCTCCTCGACGTCGCGTTGATCCACCTCCTGCGCGAGCAGTTCGGGGACGAGCAGGCGCATCCGCCGGCGTGGTTCCGCGCCTCCTCCGACGCCCAGGTCGGCGCGGCGCTGCAGGCGCTCCACGGCGATCCCGCCCATGCCTGGACGGTCGCCGAGCTGGCCGCGCAGGCGTCGCTCTCGCGCGCCGCCTTCGCGCGCCGTTTCACGGCGCTGCTCGGCGTCGCTCCGCTGACGTATCTCGCCGACTGGCGGATGGCGCTGGCGCGCGAGCGCCTGCGCGGCGGCGACGAGCCGCTCGCCGCGGTGGCGGCGGCCGTCGGCTACGCGTCGGAGTTCTCCTTCGCGGCTGCCTTCAAGCGCCGGCACGGCGTCGCGCCGGGACGCTGGCGCGTGCAACGTGCCGCCGCAGGCGACGAAGACGCGGACGTGAACGCGGGTCTCGCGCCGCCGCATGCGACGCCGATGACGGGACCGCCGTTCAGCGTGTGAACAGCAGCAGCCGCTGACCGCACTCGGGCAGTGAGAGCGACGACCAGGTCGCCGTGATCGCGCCGCGCTCGGGATCGGCGAGCCGTACGCGCCCGTGGCGCGCCTCCTCGACGTGCTGCTCCGCCCACAGCTTCGCGAACAGCGGGCTGGTGCGGGCGACGCGGGCGACGAGCGCGGCCGTGTCCGGATCCTCGGCGGGGACGGGGCGGCGGGCGCGCAGGCCGGCGACGAGCGCGACCGCCAGCTCGTCTGGCGCGTGCTCGTCCGGCGCGTGCTCGTCCGGCGCGTGCTCGTCCGGCGTCTGCTCGTCCGGCGCGTGCTCGTCCGGCGTCGGCTCCTCCGACGTTCGCTCGGCTGGCATCTGCTCCTCACGCGTCTGCTCGGCCGGTGGGGCGGCCGCGGTCGCGGGCTGCGCGCAGAACAGCAGCCACAGCAGGTTGCGCTCGTGCGCGGGGCGCGCGTCGAGATCGCCGAACAGCGCCGTGGCCGGGCGGTTCCAGGCGAGCAGCTCCGCGCGCGTGCCGACGACGAGCGCGGGATCGTCGCGGTAGGTGCGCAGCAGCGCGCGGGTCTCGGGCGCGACGGCGGCGACGAGCGTCGGCGGCGGCCCGGCGCGCCGCGCGAGGCGGTGGAGGTGGAGCCGCTCGGGCTCGCTCAGGAGCAGGGCGCGGGCGAGCGCGTCGAGCACCGCCGGGGTCGGGTCGCCGGCGCGGCCCTGCTCGACGCGCGCGTAGTAGTCGACCGCGACGCCGGCCAGCTCGGCGACCTCGGCGCGGCGCAGGCCCGGGGTGCGGCGGCGGCCGGCGTCGTCGGCGCCGGTGAGGCCGATCGCCGCGGGCGCGAGCCGCTCGCGTCGCGCGCGCAGGAACCGTCCCAGCTCGCTCATCGCGTGCCGTCCGCGCCGCGCTTTGCGCAGAACGCGCCGCGCTTTGCGCAGAACGCGCCGCGCTTTGCGCAGAACGCGCCGCGCTTTGCGCAGAACGCGCCGCGCTTTGCGCAGAACGCGCCGCGCTTTGCGCAGAACGCGCCGCGCTTTGCGCAGAACGCGCCGCGATTCTCGCAAGGCGCGCCGGCGCTCATCGGCGCGCGCAGGGGGGACCGTCTCGGTCCCTTGTCGGCGCGCGCGCCGCGCGTGACCGTGTCGGCATGACACCACCACTGCTCGACGACAAGGTCTGCATCATCACCGGCGCCAGCGGCGGGGTCGGCTCCGCCGCCGCCCGGCTGTTCACCCAGGAAGGGGCGCGGGTCGTGCTCGCCTCGCGCGCGAGCGACGCGATCGAGGCGCTCGCGCGGGAGCTGCGCGCCGCCGGCCACGATGCGATCGCCGTCGCCGCCGACATCGCGACCGCCGCCGGGGCGCGGGCGGCCGTCGACGCCGCGCTCGCGCGGCACGGCCGGCTCGACGCCGCCTTCGACAACGCCGGCACCGGCCATCCCGGCACGCTGCTCGCCGACCTCGACGAGTCCGCCTGGGACGAGGTCAACGGCGTCAACGCGCGCGGCACCTTCCTCTGCCTGCGCGCGCAGATCCCGGCGATCGTCAGCAGCGGCGGCGGCGCGGTCGTCGTCACGAGCGCCGTCAGCGGCTTCGCGGCGACGAGCGGGCTCGGCGCCTATCCCGCCTCCAAGCACGCGATCCACGGCCTCGTGAAGACGGCCGCCGCCGACTACGCCGCCGACGGCGTGCGCGTCAACGCGGTCGCGCCCGGGGTGACGCTGAGCCCGGTCGTCAAGCAGCTGCTCGCGGCGGAGCCGGCGATCGCGCAGCGGCTCGACGCCGCGACGCCGCTCGGCCGCGCCGCCGAGCCGCACGAGGTCGCGGAGGCGGCCGCCTGGCTGCTGAGCGACCGCGCCTCGTACGTCACCGGCGCCGTGCTGCCGGTCGACGGCGGGATGATCGCCGTGCACGCCTGACCGCCTATCCGCCGGCGCGCGCCACGCGCGCGCCGGTCGCTCCGCTCGTCGCGTCGCCGGGCGCTCCGCCCGCCAGGTCGCCGGCCGCGCCGCCGGCCGCGCC
>NZ_JAWSTH010000123.1:0-17313 GCF_033542075.1 Conexibacter stalactiti | reverse complement strand
GCCGCCTACGCCGCGGCGGCGAGCGCGCCCGGCGCGGCGCCGGCGCGCACGGCGGCCGCGACCTGCGGCAGCGTGCCGGTCGCGATCGCGCCGCGCAGGTCGGCCATCAGGCGGGCGATGAACGAGAGGTTGTGCAGCGTCACGAGCCGCAGCGCGGTCAGCTCGTGGGCGCTGAAGAGGTAGTGCAGGTAGGCGCGCGTGAAGCCGTTGCTGCACGCCGGGCACGGGCAGTCGTCCATGATCGGCTCGTTGACGCGCTTCATGCGCCCCTTCGTCAGGTCGATCCGCCAGCGTCTGGCGGGGTCGGGCACCAGCGCCATCCCGTGGCGCCCGATCCGCGTCGGCATCGCGCAGTCGAAGGTGTCGATCCCCAGCTCGACGCCGCGCACGAGGTCGTCGATCTCGCCGATCCCGAGCAGGTGGCGGGGCTTGTCGGGCGCGACCTCGTCGAGCTCGGCGGTCGCCCAGCTGACGACCTCGTACATCTGCGGCTTGTCGGCGCCGAGCGAGCCGCCGATCGCCACGCCGGGCGCGGAGGTCTGCGCGATGTGGCGCGTCGCCGCGCGGCGCAGGTCCTCGTAGACGCCGCCCTGGGAGATCGAGTAGAGCACTTGTCTGCCCCCTCCGCCGCCCGCGAGCGGCTGGTGCTCGTCGTGCCAGGCGATGCAGCGGTCGAGCCAGCGGTGGGTGCGCTCGGTCGAGCGCTCCGTGTAATCGCGCGTGACGTGGAAGGGCGTGCACTCGTCGAACGCGAGCGCGATGTCGGAGCCGAGCGCCGCCTGCACCTCCATCGAGGTCTCCGGCGCCATGAAGCGCGGCCCGCCGTCGATGTAGGAGCGGAAGCGGACGCCCTCCTCCTCGATCCCGAGGATCGCGCCGGCGCGGTCGGAGCCGGTCGGGGCGCGGCCCTTGATCTCGTCGGCGACTGTGCCGTGGCCCATCGAGAAGACCTGGAAGCCGCCGGAGTCCGTGATGATCGGGTCGCTCCAGCGCATGAACTCGTGCAGGCCGCCCAGCTCTCTGACCAGTTCCTCACCAGGGGCGAGGAAGAGGTGGAAGGTGTTGCCGAGCACCATGTCGTAGCCGAGCGCGGCGACCTCACGCGGCTCCAGGCCCTTGATCGTGCCCTTCGTCGCGAGCGGGACGAAGGCGGGGGTGCGGACCTGGCCGTGGGCGAGGTTGAGGACGCCGGTGCGCGCTTGCGAGCCGGGGTCGCGGTGGTGGATCTCGAGGAGCGGGGCCATACGACGCTGGACCCTATCGAGCCGCGTGCCGCGCTCGCCTTCCGCGCTCGCCTCGCGGCCCTCTCGCCTCGTGCGCGCCTCGCGGCCCTCTCGCCTCGTGCGCGCCTCGCGGCCCGTCTCGCCTCGTGCGCGCCTCCGCCACTCGCGCGCGCCGCCTGCCTCCAGAAACCCACGAGCCCGCGGCTGGGAGGGCCGCGGGCTCGTTGGTGGTAGGTGGCCTTGGACAGATCGGGTCGCTTCGACCGTGCAGGCTCGAAGGGATCCGATTCGCCGGCCGGCCTGGCCGACGCATTGGGGTCGCACACGGCCGGAACGAACGGCGGTGCAACAACAAGACAGAATCTAGGCTAACACACGCTCGACCAAAAGAAAAGCGTTTTAGCTACCAGTCTCGAACATCCTGGTGGCATTCAACCGGCCAGCCAGCCAGGAAACAAGGGGAGAAACCCGAACCCTGCACAAATGTACGAGTCTTTCATCAAACCTACCTATTGCTCATGGCTCGTTCGCACACGACGAACCGCCCGGACGACGCCGGAAACGGTGCTGCGATGGCTGAACGCGCCGGTTAGGAGCCGGCCGGCGGCAGCAGCCGCGACCAGTAGGCGGCGAGCTGCTCCAGCTCGCCCTCGCTGAAGTGCGCGAGGAAGCCGCGGCGGATGCCCTCGTGGTGCGTCGGGCGGGCGGCGTCGAGCAGCTCGGCCCCGGCATCGGTCAGCACCGCGAAGGAGCCGCGCGCGTCATTCGGGCAGGCGGCCCGCTCCAGCAGCCCGTCACGCTCGAGCCGGTCGACGAGCCGGCTCATGCCGCTGCGGCTCAGCAGCACCGAGTCGGCGAGGTCGCACATCCGCATCTTGCGCTCGGGCGCGTCCGCCAGCTGGATCAGCACCTCGTAGGAGGTCAGCGGCAGGCGATGGGTCGCCTCCAGCTCGGCGTCGAGCGACTTCATCAGTGACGCGTGGACCCTCAGCAGGCCCTTCCAGGCGCCCAGCTCGGTCGCGTCGAGACCACCCGAGGGGGTCTCCTGGCCAGGTCTCAGATCGGTCGCTGACATCTGCTCGAACGCTGTACGGTCACGGCGATCGCGACGATAGCAGCGAGCGCTGACGCAGCGAGTCAGCGCGACGCGACGTCAACGGGGCGTCAGCGCCCCTTCTCGACCTCTCTGCGCAGCCGCTCGTTCGCCTTCTCCAGCTGCTCCAGCGTCGACTTGCCGACCGACGGCGCCCCGACCGCGCGGTTGATCCGCCCGTTGATCTCGCGGTGCTCCTCTCTCCCCCGCCGCGCGATCGTCGCCACCAGTCTCGCGCGCTCCTCGCGCAGCGTCTCGCGCCGCTGGTATGCCGATCTGGGATCGTCGGCGGCGCTCGGCAGCTCGGCCGTCTCCGGCTCCCCGTTCGCCCGCTTCGTCTCCGCGATCCCGCCGCCGAAGGCCATGAACGCCGCCGACGGTCTCGCCGCCGCGACCGGCTCGGGGTCGGCGAACAGCATCATGTTCTCGCCGATCTGGATGTGCTCGTCGGGACGCGCGTCGGAGTAGAGCGCCTCGTAGACGCCCGGCTCGCTTCTGCGCCGCTCCGGCGGCTCGTCCAGCTCGCCCGTCTCCAGCGCCGGCTTGAACTCGATCGCGTGATTGCGCTCCTCCTCGATCCGCGAGGCGAGCGTCTTCAGCAATATGTCCGACGGCAGGAAGAGGAACGACATCTGGTTGCGCGGTCTCGGCGAGCGCCGGATGAAGCGGCCGACGACCTGGCGGAAGAACAGCTCCGTGCGCGCGGAGGTCGCGTAGACGCCGACCCGCAGGCGCGGGATGTCGACCCCCTCGGAGACCATCAGCACCGAGACGATCCAGCGCGAGGTGCCGGCGGCGTAGCGGGCGATCCGCTGCGAGGCGTCGGCCTCGTCGGAGGTGACGATCAGCGGCGCCTCGCCGGAGATCCGCTCCAGCTGCCCGGCGAGCTGGATCGCGTGCGCCTTGTCGAGCGCGATCACGAGGCCGCCGGCCTCCGGATGGTCGCCGGCGCGGATCTCGCCCAGCTTCATGTCGGCGTCGATCAGCACGCGCCTGATCCAGTCGCCGTCGCCGTCGAGCGCGGTCCGCAGCCGGCGCGCGTCCTCGTTGCGCGGCAGCACGACCGAGAAATCGGCACGGCGACGGCGGCCGTCGCTGGTCCACTCCATGTCGCCGTCGTAGGGCTGGAACGTGATCGGGCGGCAGACGCCGTCCATCAGCGCCTGGGTGTACGAGTAGGCGTAGCTGGCGCTGGAGACGCCGTCGGCGTCGTACTCGACCCACGGGATCGGCGAGTTGTCGGAGCGGAACGGCGTGCCGGACAGCAGCACGCGCTTGCGCGCGTTGGCGAAGGCGTCCATCGCGGTCGTGCCCCAGGCGGCGTGCTCGCCCATGTGGTGGGGCTCGTCGGCGATCAGCAGCGTGCGCCGGCCGTTGCTGGCGATCCGGTGCGGTCTGGGCCCGGCGGCGACCGCCTGGTAGGTGACGACGACGCCGTGGCGGTCCGACGGCTCCGGCCCCTCGGAGTTGGGCCGGTTGGGCTCCAGGTCGATCCCGTAGCGGGCCGCGTCAGCCGCCCACTGGCGGCAGATGTGCGCGGTCGGGGCGAGGATCGCGACACGCTGGACCTCGCCGCGCGCGAGCATGTCGTAGGCGACGCGCAGCCCGAACGTGGTCTTGCCCGCTGCCGGGGTCGCGGAGGCGAGGAAGGCCTCGCCGTCGTGCTCCTCCAGCGCCGCGATCGCCTTCCCCTGCCAGTCGCGCAGGGGGCGGTTCGCCGGCCACGGCGGGAGGTTCGTCCTGCGGCCGGCCGCCGTCACGAAGCGATCAGAGACTGGCCCGTCATCTGCTCGGGCTGATCCTCGCCGAGCAGCTGCAGGAGGGTCGGTGCGACGTCGGCGAGGATCCCTTCCTCGCGCAGGCTCACGCCCTCCGCGGTGACGATGACCGGGACGGGGTTGAGCGAGTGAGCCGTGTTGGGGCTGCCATCCGGCTCCAGCATGTGGTCGGCGTTGCCGTGGTCAGCGGTGATCAGCAGCACGCCGCCGCTGTCGTGGACCGCTCTGACAACCTCGCCGAGGCATTCGTCGACCGTCTCGACGGCCTTCACCGCGGCCGGGATGACGCCGGTGTGACCGACCATGTCGGCGTTGGCGAAGTTGATCACGCCGAAGCGCGGCTGATCCGCGTTCCAGGCGTCGACGAACAGCCTCGCCGCCTCGCGCGCGCTCATCTCGGGCTTGAAGTCGTAGGTCGGCACGTCGCGCGGGGATGGCGCCAGCTCGCGCCGCTCGCCGGGATAGGCGTGTTCCTCGCCCCCGTTGAAGAAGTACGTCACGTGCGGGTACTTCTCCGTCTCGGCGACGTGCAGCTGCGTGCCGCCGCGATCGGCGAGCGTGCTCGCGAGCGTGATCTCCGGCCGCGCGGGCGGGAAGGCGACGGGGAACGACCAGTCCTCGTTGTACTCCGTCATGCAGAAGTACCGCTCGACCGGCGGCGCGCCTCTGCGATCGATCTCGTCGAAGGCGGGATCGGCGAGCGCGAGCGTGATCTCGCGCATCCGGTCGGGGCGGAAGTTGAATGCCAGCACGCTGTCGCCGGGGCGGATCGTCGCCTCGCCGCCGACGCTCGTGGCGGTGATGAACTCGTCGGTCTCGTCGCGCTCGTAGGCGGCGCGCGCGGCCGCCGCGGCGCTGTCGGCGTGGTGCTGCGCGGTGCCGTGCACGAGCAGGTCGTACGCCTGCTGCACGCGCTCCCAGCGCTTGTCGCGGTCCATCGCGAAGTAGCGCCCGATGACGGTGCCGATGCGGCCGGCGCCGGCGTCGGCGCACCAGCCCTCGACCGTCTCCAGGTAGCCCGCGCCGGCCTTCGGCAGCGTGTCGCGACCGTCGGTGAAGGCGTGGATCACAAGGTCTCTGACACCAAGCTGCGCGCCCAGCTCGATCAGCGCCTTCAGGTGTCTCATCGCGCTGTGGACGCCGCCCTCGGAGACGAGCCCGATCAGGTGGACGCGCGTCTCCTTGCCCGCCTCGAACGCCTCGCGCAGGACGGCGTTGCCGTCGAGCGTGCCGTTCTCGGCCGCCTCGTCGATCCGCGTCAGGTCCTGCTTGACGACGGCGCCCGCGCCGAGGTTGAGGTGGCCGACCTCGGAGTTGCCCATCTGCCCCTCGGGCAGGCCGACGGCCTTGCCCTTCGCGATCATTCTCGTCGTCGGGAAGCGCTCCCAGAGCGCGTCGAAGACGGGCGTCCGCGCGAGCGAGACGGCGTTGCCGGGACCGGCCGGGGCGAGGCCCCAGCCGTCCAGCACGACCAACGCCACCCGAGGGTAGGTGCTCATCCCTTCGCTGCCTCGACGATCGCGGCGAACGACTCGGGGTCGAGGCTGGCGCCGCCGACGAGGCCGCCGTCGACGTCCGGCAGCGCGATCAGCTCAGCCGCGTTGTCGGGCTTCATCGAGCCGCCGTAGAGGACGCGCACCTGCGCGGCCGCCTCCTCCGAGCGCTGCGCGACGAGCGCGCGCACGAAGGCGCAGGCCTCCTGCGCCTGCTCGGGCGTCGCCGTCAGGCCGGTGCCGATCGCCCAGATCGGCTCGTAGGCGATCACGACCTGCGCGAGCTGGTCCTCCGGGACCTTCGCGAGGTCCTCCTGGATCTGATGGCGGAGCTTGCGCTCGGTGTCGCCGCGCTCGCGCTCCTCCTCGGTCTCGCCGACGCAGAGGATCGGCTCGAGGCCGGCCTCCAGCGCCGCGGGGACCTTCAGCGCCAGCGCCTTGTCGGTCTCGCCGAAGTACTCGCGCCGCTCGGAGTGCCCGAGCACGACGCCCTGCACTTCCAGCTCGCTCAGCATCGCCGCCGAGACCTCGCCGGTGTACGCGCCCGACTCGGCCTGGTGCATGTTCTGCGCGTAGACGCGCACGGCGCTGCCGCGCGCGGAGTCGACCATCGCCTGCAGCGACGTGAACGGCGGGCAGATGCCGATGTCGACGCCGTCGGCGGCGAAGACGCGCGGCAGCAGCGCCTGGATGAACTCCTCGGCCTCCGCGATCGTCTTGTTCAGCTTCCAGTTGCCCGCGATCAGCGGGGTGCGTTGGCTCATCTCAGCGCCTCCACTCCGGGCAGCTTCTTGCCCTCGATCAGCTCCAGCGACGCGCCGCCGCCGGTCGACAGGTGCGTGACGCGGTCGCCCAGCCCGAACTGCTGCAGCGCCGCGGCGCTGTCGCCGCCGCCGACGACCGTCGTGCCCTCGCAGGCCGCGACCGCCTCGGCGACCGCCCGCGTGCCGGCCGCGAACGGCTCCAGCTCGAAGGCGCCCATCGGGCCGTTCCAGAAGACCGTGCCGGCCTTCGCGATCTCGTCGGCGTACATCTGCGCGGTGCGCGGGCCGATGTCGATCCCCATCCAGCCGTCGGGCACGTCGACGCCGTCGAGCACTCTGTGCTCGGCCTCGGCGGCGAAGCGGTCGGCGATCACGAGGTCGATCGGCAGCTCCAGGTGGGAGCGGTCCATGCGCGACTGCGCCAGCGCGTCCTTCGCCGGCCCGACGCCCTCGGCCTCGCAGAGCGAGTCGCCGACGGTGTGGCCCTGCGCCTTGAAGAACGGGAAGCACATCGCGCCGCCGATCAGGATCGTGTCGGCGACGTGCATGAAGCGGTCGATGACGGCGATCTTGTCGGTCACCTTCGCGCCGCCGACGATCGCCACGAGCGGCTTCTTCGGGTGCTCGAGGATCCCGCCGAGCGTCTTCACCTCGCGCTCCAGCAGCCGGCCGGCGGCGTGCGGCAGGCGTCTGGCGACGCCCTCGGTCGAGGCGTGCGCGCGGTGCGCGGCGCCGAAGGCGTCGTTGACGTAGAGGTCGGCCAGCGACGCGAGCGCGTCGGCCAGGTCGCCGTCGTTCTTCGTCTCGCCCGGCTCGTAGCGGACGTTCTCCAGCAACAGGATCCCGCCCGGCTCCAGCGCGTTCGCGAGCGCGGTGACCTGATCCCCGACGACGCCCGGCGCGAGCTTGACCGGCGTGCCGATCAGCTCAGCCAGGCGGTCGGCCACGGGCCGGAGCGACAGCTCCGGCTCGCGGTCCTTCGGACGACCCAGGTGCGACACGAGCACCAGCGCGGCGCCGCCGTCGAGCAGCTCTATGAGCGTCGGCAGCGCGCCTCTGATGCGCGTGTCGTCGGTGACCGCGCCGTCCTTCAGCGGAACGTTGAAGTCGACGCGGACAAGGACCTTCTTGTCCTTGACGTCGAGGTCGTCGAGCGTCTTCACAGCACCTTCTGCACGAGGTCGACGACGCGGCTGGAGTAGCCCCACTCGTTGTCGTACCAGGAGACGACCTTGACCATCGTGCCCTCGAGCACCGCCGTCAGCTGCGAGTCGACGATCGACGAGCGCGAGTCCTTGACGATGTCGCTGGAGACGATCGGGTCGGTCGTGTAGCCGAGGATCCCCTTCAGCGGCCCGTCCTCGGAGGCGGCCTTCAGCGCGCCGTTGATCTCCTCGACGGTCGTCGCGCGCTTGGCGACGATCGTCAGGTCGACGACCGAGCCGGTCGGGACGGGAGCGCGCACGGCGAAGCCGTTGAGCTTGCCGTTCAGCTCCGGGATCACGAGGCCGATCGCCTTCGCGGCGCCGGTCGAGGCCGGGATCAGGTTGACCGCGGCGGCGCGGGCGCGGCGCAGGTCGCTGTGCGGCATGTCCTGGAGACGCTGATCGGCCGTGTAGGCGTGGATCGTGGTCATCAGGCCATGGTCGATGCCGACCGTGTCGTTGAGCACCTTCGCGACCGGGGCGAGGCAGTTCGTCGTGCAGGAGGCGTTCGAGACGACCGTGTGGTTGGCCTTGTCGTACGTCTCGAAGTTGACGCCGAGCACGACGGTCGCGTCCGGGCCGGTGGCGGGCGCGGAGATGATGACCTTCTTGGCGCCGCCGGCGAGGTGCTTGGCAGCGTCCTCTCTCTTCGTGAAGAAGCCGGTCGACTCGATCACGACGTCGACGCCGAGGTCGCCCCACGGCAGGGCGCCCGGGTCGCGCTCGGCGAGGACCTTGACGAGCTTGCCGTCGACCTCGATGCCGCCCTCGACCTCCTTGACCGTGCCCGGGTACGGGCCGAGGATCGAGTCGTACTTGAGCAGGTGGGCGAGCGTCTTGACGTCCGTGAGGTCGTTGACCGCCACGAACTCGATGTCAGCGCCCTGCTCCTGAGCGGCGCGGAAGACGTTTCGGCCGATCCGGCCGAAGCCGTTGATCCCAACCCGAAGCGGCATGCGTGCGAGTCCTTCCGTTGGCAACAGAATGGAAAGAGAAAAGCCGGTGGAATATGCAAACCGGCCGGGTCGAGAGGGTATCAGCGGACCCCGTCCAAGCCCCTGCTCGTCGCTGGTCGCTCGGACTGCCCGCGCTCGACGGCGCGCACCGCCTCGGCGAGCGCGGCGACGGCGGCGGGGACGGCCGGCTCGGTCACGTTCGCGTAGCCGACGACGAGCGCCGGCGGTCCGTGGCCGATCGCCTCGACGGCGACCCCGCGGGCGCGCGCGGCTTCGCGCACGGCGCGCTCGTCGAGCTGCGGCGGCAGCCGCAGGACGGCGTGCAGACCGGCTGCGGCCCCGTCGACCTCGATCTGCGGCAGCTCGCGCGCGAGCGCGGCCAGCAGCGCGTCGCGCTGGCGCCGGTAGCGGCGGCGCTGGCGGCGCAGATGGCGGTCGAGCTCGCCGCGCGCGACGATGTCGGCGAAGGCGAGCTGGTCGAGCGGCGCGGGCGTGCCGCCGCGGCGGCGCTGCTCGGCGGCGACCGGCTCGACGAGCGCTGGCGGCAGCACCAGCCAGCCGAGCCGGACCGCCGGCGCGAGCGTCTTGGAAGCGCTGCCGCCGTAGACGACGACGTCGGGCGCGAGCCCTTGCAGCGAGCCGATCGGCTTGCGGTCGTAGCGGAACTCGGCGTCGTAGTCGTCCTCCACGATCAGACCGCCGCTGCGCTGCGCCCAGGCGACGAGCGCGCCGCGCCGCTGCGGCGACAGCACCGCGCCGGTCGGGAACTGGTGCGCGGGCGTGACGGCGACGGCGTCGACCACCGCCCCGCGCGCGCCCACCTCGCCCGCCGCGCCGCTCGCGAGCGACTCCACCACGGCGCCATCACGGTCGACGGCGAGCGGGACGCTGGTGAGCCCGGCGGCGGCGGCCGTCTGGCTCCAGCCGCGCCAGCCGGGCCGCTCGACGGCGATCCGCGTGGCGCCCTGCGCGGCGAGCGTCGACCACAGCAGCGTCAGCGCGTCGCGCAGCCCGCCGGTGACGACGATCTGGTGCGGCGCGGCGCGCACGCCGCGGACGCGGCCGAGGTAGGCGGCGAGCGTCTCGCGCAGCTCCGGCACGCCGGCCGGGTCGGGGTAGCCGAGCCGCTCGTCCGGCAGCGCGCGCAGCACGCGCGAGAGCGAGGCGAGCCATGCGGCGCGGGGGAAGCCCGCGAGCGCGGGCAGCGCCGGACGCAGGTCGTGCCGCATCGGCACCGCCGCCTCCCCCGCCGCGACCGCCTCCCCTGCCCAGTCGGTGCCGCCGAGCGCGTCGGGTGCGCCGCGATCTGCGTCGGGCGCGCCGCTGTTTGCGCCAGCCGCGCCGCGATCCGCGACAGCCGAGCCGCGATCTTGGACAGGCGCGCCCGTGCCGGCGACCGTCGTCCCGCCGCCGCGGTGCGTGCGCAGGTAGCCCTCCGCCGCGAGCTGCGCGTACGCCTCGACGACCACGCCGCGCGAGACGCCCAGCTCGACCGCCAGCGCCCGCGTCGACGGCAGCCGCGTGCCGGGCGCCAGGCGGCCGGAGCGGACCGCCTCGCGCAGCGCATGCTCAGCGCGGCGGCGCAGCGTCGTGCCGGGAGCGGTGTCGAGGTCGAGCAGCAGGTCCATTTGGCCTCACATTCTTGCGCATTGTTGGCCCTGTTCAGCAGAACCAAGGTTTCGTAGCGTGCTCGCCATGTCCACCGCTGCCCCAACTCCCACCAGCCGGTCGCGTGTCAGACGTGTCCCCAAGCGCGGTGTCTACGACCGCGCCACGATCGACGCGATCCTCGACGAGTCGCTCGTCGCCCACGTCGGCTTCGCCGTCGACGGCCAGCCGTACGTGATCCCGATGCTGATCGCGCGCCTCGGCGACCGCGTCTACGTCCACGGCTCAACCGCCAGCCGGATGGTCCGCAAGCTCGCCGCCGGCGTCCCCGCGTGCCTGACGACGACGCTGATCGACGGCCTCGTGCTCGCGCGCTCCGCCTACCACCACTCGATGAACTACCGCTCGGTCGTCGTGCTCGGCGACGCGACGCTCGTCGAGGGCGAAGAGGAGCGCTCCGCCGCGCTGGAGGCGTTCACGGAGAAGCTGTTGCCGGGCCGTTGGGACGAGGTGCGCCCGCCCAGCCCGCAGGAGCTGAAGGGCACCCGCGTGCTGGCGATGGACCTCACCGAAGCCTCCGCGAAGATCCGCGAGGGCGACCCGGCCGACGACGAGGAGGACTACGCGCTCGACGTCTGGGCCGGGGTCGTGCCGCTGGAGCTGCGCGTCGGCGCGCCCGAGCCCGACGCGCGGCTGCGCGCTGGGATCGAGCCGTCGCCCGCCGTCACCGGCTGGGCGGCGCGGCGCTGAACGCGGCGGCCGGCGCGCCTCGGCGCGCCGGCTCATCGAGGCGCCCGGTCAGGGCTGCAGTCGTGCGCGGCGCCAGCTGTCGGCATCCGCCGCGCGCGTGTAGGCGAAGCGGTCGTGGAGACGGTTTGGTCGCCCCTGCCAGAACTCGATCTCGCGCGGCTCCAACAGGTAGCCGCCCCAGTGCCGCGGGCGCGGTACGTCGCCCCCGGCGAAGCGCTCCTCCAGCTCGCCGACGCGCGCTTCCAACTCGGCGCGATCGGCCAGCTCGCGGCTCTGCTGCGACGCCCACGCGCCGATCTGGCTGCCGCGCGGACGGGTCGCGAAGTAGGCGTCGGACTCGGTCGCGTCGAGCCGCACGACGTCGCCGGTCACGCGCACCTGGCGGAACATCGGGATCCAGACGAAGGCGAGCGCGGCGCGCGGATCGGCCGCCAGCTCGCCCGCCTTGCGGCTCTCGTAGTTGGTGAAGAACTGGAAGCCGCGTCCGTCGACGCCCTTGAGCAGCACGATCCGCGCCGAGGGCCGGCCGTCGGCGGCGACCGTCGCCAGCGTCATCGCGTCGGGCTGCGGCATCTGCGCGTCCCGCGCGTCGGCGAACCAGCGGCGGAACAGCTCGATCGGGTCGTCGAGCAGGTCGGGCTCGGTCAGCGATTGCTCCATGGCGACGATCCTGTCAGAGCGACGTCCGCGAGCGCCGCGCGGGCGCGGCGGTCGCCGGGGCGGACGCGGGGCTCACCGCCGCGTGCGGCTGACCAGCTCGACGCGCAGCCCGTCGGGGTCGCGCAGGTAGCCGGCATAGCAGCCGCGCCCGTACTGCGGCCGCGGCCCAGGCGCGCCGGCGTCGGTGCCGCCGTACGCGAGGCCGGCGGCGTGCGCGGCGTCGACGGCGACGCGTCCGCTGGCGCGCAGCGCGACGTGCCCGTAGCCGGGCGCCGCCGGCAGCCCGCGCACGACGACCCACAGCTGCGGTTCGTTGTCGCCCCACGCGACCGCGTGCTCGCTCGCGAACATACGCCGCAGGCCGAGCGCATGGAAGACGGCGTCGTAGAAGCGGGCCGCCCGCGCCAGGTCGGCGACCTCGAAGCCGATGTGGTCGAACACGGCGGCGGTTGTATCAGCGGGCGCGGCGCGAGGCGTCGGGACGCGCCGGCCGGCGCGCGGGTTCGCGACGCGCGGGCGCGAGCTACCGCGCCGTCGGCCGCTCGACGTCGCGGTGGGCCAGCTCGACGAGGTAGTCGCCCTCGGCCTGGTACCGCTTCGTCAGCTGCTCGGCGATCGCGACCGAGCGATGGCGGCCGCCGGTGCACCCGATCGCGACCGAGAGGTGCGACTTGCCCTCCGCGACGTACTGCGGCAGCAGGTAGTCGAGCAGCGGGATCAGGTGGTCGTAGAAGGCGTCGAGCGCGCCGTCGCGGTTGACGTAGGCGGCGACGTCCGGGTTGCGGCCGGTCAGCGGGCGCAGCTCGGGCTCGTAGTGCGGGTTGGGCAGGAAGCGCACGTCGAACAGCAGGTCGGCGTCGCGCGCCGGGCCGTGCTTGAAGCCGAAGCTCTGGAAGGTGACGGCGAGGCGGCCGGGCGTGCGCGTCGGCAGCAGCGCGTCGGCGAGCTTGCGGCGCAGCATCGCGGCGTTGAGGCCGGTCGTCTCGATCACCACGTCGGCCCGTTCCCTCACCGGCGCCAGCAGCGCCCGCTCGCGCGCGATCCCGTCGGCGACCGTGCCGGTCGGCGACAGCGGATGGCGACGACGCGTCTCCTGGTAGCGCGTCAGCAGCGTCTGCTCGTCGGCTTCGAGGAACAGGAGCCTGTAGTTGACGCCGGCCCGCTCCAGCTCACCGAGCACGGCGACGAGGCCGGCGAAGTAGCTGCCTCCGCGCGCGTCGGAGACGACCGCGGCGCGCTCGACCTTCGAGCCCTCGTGCATGAACAGGTCGGCGAGCGATCTGATCATCTCCGGCGGCAGGTTGTCGACGCAGAAGTAGCCCTCGTCCTCGAAGGCCGCCATCGCCGTCGACTTTCCGGCACCGGAGAACCCGGTGATGACGACGAGGTCGTTGAGCGCGGGGCTGCGGATCTCCGCCTGCTCCGGCGTCTCTTCCAGCCGGCGTGCGCCACGGCGCAGGCGGTCTCCGAGCCTGGCGGGCTTGGAGACGCTCATGCGCCCATTGTGACGGAGCGGGCGGTCGGGCGTGTGAAGGAGCCGTTGCAGAGCGTGGCGCGCATCAATGCCCCGTCTTGTTGATCTGCAGGTAGAGGTCGCGCGCGACCTTGCCGGGCAGGCCGGGGACTGCCTCCAGCTCCTCCCGCGTGGCGGCGAGGAACGCCTCCGGCGAGCCGAAGTGATTCATCAGCGCGCGCTTGCGCGCAGGACCGACGCCGGCGAGCGAGTCGAGCACCGATCTCGTCATCGCTCTGTCGCGGCGGATGCGGTGGTGGCCGATCGCGAAGCGGTGGGCCTCGTCGCGGATCCGCTGCAGCAGCTGCAGCTCGGGCGTGTCGTGCGGCAGGATGATCGGCTCCGATCTGCCCGGCACGAACACCTCCTCGATTCTCTTCGCGAGCGAGACGATCGCGACGCCGCGCCGCTGGAAGCCTTCGAGCACCTTCATGCCGGCCGACAGCTGGCCCTTGCCGCCGTCGATCACGAGCAGGTTCGGCAGCGCGGCGAAGCTCGCGTCGTAGCCGTCGTCGTGCGGCGAGCGATCGTGTTGGCGCTCGTACTGGGCGAGGCGCCGCGACAGCACCTCCTCCATCGAGGCGAAGTCGTCGGGCACGCCCTCGGTCCCCTCGCGCAGCGTGAAGCGGCGGTAGTCGGCCTTCTTCGTCGCGCCGGCCTCCAGCACGACCATCGAGGCGACGGTGTGCGTGCCGCCGACGTGGGAGATGTCGAAGCACTCGACGCGGAGCGGGATCGTGTCGAGTCCGAGCGCGGTCTGGAGGCCGTCGAGCGCATCGACGCGCTGCTGGCGTCTGCGCTCGGAGCGCAGTCTCTCCTGGTCGAGCTGGAGTCTCGCGTTGCGCTCCGCGAGCTCGAGGATGCGGCGCTTGTCGCCGCGCTCGGCGGCGCGCAGCTCGACGGCGCTGCCGCGCCGTTCGGTCAGTGCGGCGGCGATCGTCTCCTCGCGGTCGGCCAGCTCCTGCTGAACGACCAGCAGCGGCGGGATCATCAGCGAGCTGCCGTAGTACTGCAGGATGAACGCCTCGGCGACGGCGGCGACGTCGTCGCCGGCCTCGTTCTCGAGGTAGAAGCCCTGGCGGTCGGAGAGGACGCCGTCGCGGACCTGGAAGACCTGCGCGTTGGCGTCGTGGCCCTCGACGGCGATCGCGATCGCGTCGAGCGTGCCGACCGAGGCGTTGGTGACGCGCTGGCGTTCGAGCAGCGAGCGGATCGATCTGAGCCGGTTGCGCTCGCGCGCCGCGTCCTCGAAGCGCTGCTCGGCGGCGGCCTCGCGCATGTTCGCGTCGATCGCCGACTCGATCGCGCGGTAGCGGCCGGAGAGGAAGTCGATCACGCCGTCGATCGAGGTGCGGTACTGCTCTCTGGTGACGTAGCCGACGCAGGGCGCCTCGCAGCGCTTGATGTAGTAGTCGAGGCAGGGCGAGCCGCTGCGGCGCCCGGGCTCGGGGCCGTCACAGGAGCGGAACATGAAGATCTTGCCGAGCAGGTCGAGCGTCTCGCGCACGCGCTTGGCGTTGGAGTACGGGCCGAAGTAGGCGCGCGTGCGGCGGTGACGCTCACGCGTGAAGTAGACGCGCGGATAGTCCTCGTCGAGGCTGATGCCGATGTACGGATACGACTTGTCGTCGCGCAGGCGGATGTTGAAGCGCGGCTTGTACTGCTTGATGAAGTTCTGCTCGGTCAGCAGCGCCTCGGACTCGGTCGAGACGACGAGCGCGTCGATCCGGTCGATCATCGGCAGCAGGTCGCGGCCGGCCTGCGTGCTCGGGTTGGAGAAGTGCGACGCGACCCGCTTCTTGATCGACTTCGCCTTGCCGACGTAGATGACGGTGCCCTTGACGTTGCGGAAGAGGTAGACGCCGGGCTGGTCCGGCAGCGCGCGCCGCTGCTCGGTCAGCCGCTGGTCGCGCGCTCTCGCCCGCTCGGCCGCGCCCTCGCGCGCGACGGGGTCGTCCCAGCCGTTCGCGTTGGCTGCGGCGTTCGCGCTCGTCGCGCCGTCCGCGTTGGCTGCGTCATCCGCGCCCGGGCCGCCCGCGCCATGTCCGTTGTGGCCTTCCATCCGCTCGTCGAGGATAGGTGAGCCGTGCCCGTCTGCGGTTGTGCGCCATCACCCCGACCTTCACGCCGGTGAATACGACGAGGCCGACGCACCCCAGCACGGTCTGGACGGCTCTGGGCCACTCGACCGCCTGCCCGAGCAGCAGTATCGGATAGACGCCGCCGAAGAACGCGATCAGCGCAGCGAGGCTGGAGTCCTTCGGGATCTTCATGGTTTCCATGCTAGATCTCCTGTCTACCGGTTTTATGGTGTGGCCCAGAGGCCGAGCCAGATCAGTGCGGCGCCCCAGCCGGCGACGAAGGCCCCGGTCTGGGTGAACCGCGTCACCGACTCCTGCGGCAGGCGCCGCATTCGCGCGATCGCCCCGCCGACCATGCCACCGAGCACCGCGGCGACAGCGATCGTCGACGGCTGGCCGGGATCAGGCAGGCGCGCGTCCGCGAGCGCGGCAGTGGCGACGCCGGCCGCGATCGGCACGATGTCGGCCCGCCGCGTCATCTGACCAGCCGCACGTCGAAGCCGGCGCCGAGGCCGGCGCTGTCGCCAGCTCCGCCCAGCAGGCCGAGGATCTTGGTGACGTACGCCTGCGTCTCGGGGTAAGGCGGGATGCAGTTGCAGCCGCCGACGGCGCCGGGACCGGCGTTGTAGGCGGCGAGCGCCAGCGGGACCGAGCCGAACTGGCGCAGCAGGTCGCGCATCATGTGGCCCTGCGCGTCGATCGCGCTGGTCGCGTCGAACGGGTCGGTGAGCCCGTACGCCCGCGCGGTGCCGGGCATGAACTGCGCGATCCCCTGCGCCCCGGCCGACGAGACGACGAACGGATTGAACCCGGACTCCGCGTACAGCTGCGCCGCCAGCAGCGCCGCCGAGACGTTCCAGCGCTGCGCCGATCTCGCGATCGCGGGCGCGTACTGCGCCGGCACGAACGACGGCATCGTGCCGCTGCCATCGCGGTTGCCGAAGCCGACCGACGTGCTGCCGGCGTTCTGCCGATAGCCCCAATGCCACGGCTCGTAGTCCATCGGTCTGGCGAAGTGGAATCTGCTCGCGTTCGCGGCCAGCCAGCCGTAGGCGCTCGGCGGCCCGAGGTCCAGCTCGGTGCCGAGCCGGTGCATCGATCTGCCCGGTGGGGCGACCCATCTCGGATCGGGTCTGAGCGCGAACAGACGGGCCTGCTCGGAGCTGCTGCGCCACGCGCTGGTGATCAGCAACCCCACCCCGTCACGCGCGGCGGCCGCCGCCATCCGATCGAAGGCGACCGCGACGTCTGGGCGCATCGGCTTCCCCTGCCGGTAGGCGAGCGGTCCCGAGTAGTCGCCCGGCAGCGCACCGAGCGCGGCGCCGACCGCGTCCGCAGACAGCTCCGCCTCCGCGACCGCGGCGACGTCGGCTGCCTCCCGCTCACCGCCGAGGTCGATCACCGCCGGGTCCGAGACGGTCACGCGGATCCGCGTCGGCGCGAACGAGCTGCCGTCGGGGAAGACGACAGTGATCCGCTCGCCGCCGTTGAGCCGCGCGGTCCGCTCGGCACGGACGCGCGCCGCAGCGAGAAAGGCGGCCCGCGACAGATGCGCAGGGTTCGGCTGACGGCCGATGTAGGCGGGCGCGAAGAGGCGAGCGTAGCTGGCGCGCATCGCACGGGCACCGCCGAGCGCGCCGAGGTCGGCCGCGCGCTGGTTGTCGCCTCTTCCGCCGAGCCCGCTCGCGAAGACGCCGAGGACGACTGCCGCCGCCAGCACGACCGCCATCGCGCCGACGACCAGCAGCAGCGCCTGCCCGCTCTCGTCGGTTCGGCGGGGAGCGGCCGGCATCGCGGCGCTTCGCCGGCGCGGCGTCAGGCAACGGGCCGTCATCGCCGCCCCTCTCCGAGGCCCAGCCGCGCGACCGCCTCGGTCGCGAACGCGGGGGTGTGCAGCCCAGCGGAGATGACGCGGGCGGCGAGCCGTCCCGGGGCGGGAACCGCCGCGACCGGCCGGCCGAGCGCGGCGAGGCTGTCCAGGACGAGCTCTGCGATTGCGGCGGAGGCGCCGGGCTGCTGCACGACGACGACGCCGTCGTGCCAGGCAAGGACGCGGTCGAGCGCTGCCGAGCGCGCCAGCGGCAGCGCGAGCGCCGACGGCGCGCCGATCGTGACCGCCGCGCGCGCCGCCCGTGCGCCGACGCCCGCCGCCGTGCCCGCGGGGTCGGCGGCGTCGCCGGCCTCCAGCT
>NZ_JAWSTH010000122.1:0-17623 GCF_033542075.1 Conexibacter stalactiti | reverse complement strand
CGGCCGCCACCTCGCCGGGTGCGGCGCCGGCCCGCGCGGGCGCGGCGCCGTCGTCGGCCGGCAGCCGCGCCGCGCGCAGCAGCGCCCAGCCGAGCGTCGCGAACAGCCCGACCACCAGCAGCAGCACGGTGCTGCTGCCGACCGCCCACAGCCATCTCGGCGTGTCCGGCTTGCGCTCGCGCTGCAGCAGCACCGGGTCGTGCACGAGCGGCCGCTCGACCAGGCGTCTGGCCGGGATCGCGCCGACCGGGATCGCCGGATCGGCCGGCAGCCGCACGCCGACGCTGGCGGTCGTCGTGCCGCGCTGCAGGCGGATCAGCGCCTTCGCGTTGCCGGCGATCTGCAGCGGCACGGTCGTTCTGTAGACGCCCTCGGAGACGCGCTCCAGCTGCTCGGTCACGACGCCCTCGCCGTGCTGCCAGCTGAGCCCCTGGACCCAGTCGGCGTGCTCGGCGACGTCGCGCGGGGTGAAGGTGGCGGTGACGTGCGCGGTGCCGTCGCCCTGCGGCGTCAGCGCCAACTGCACGCGCGCGCCGTCCGGCGCGTGGGTGGGGAGGAGCGAGCCGAGCACGGCGAGCGCGACCGCCACGCCGGCCGTCGCCGGCAGCCACGACCAGCGTGCGCGGACGGCGGCGTCGCGCGTCAGGCAGCGCGTCACGAAGACGGCGATCACGGCGCCCGCGAGCGCGACCGGCACAGCGCGCACCATCGCCGGGCCGACGAGGTGGCCGGGCCAAGACAGGGGCATCCAGGCGTGCGACCAACCCCATTCGGCGACGACGCCGACGGTGCCGATCAACAGCGCCGAGAGGGCGGCGAACGGGTACGGCGAGCGACCGGCGCGCAGCAGCGCCAGCGCCGCCAGCTCGACCAGCGCCGCCTCGGCGAGGTAGAGCGGGAAGTGGTGCGTGAGCGTGCCGAAGATCGGCCCGACGATCACGGTCAGCAGCCCGCTCAGCACGATCGAGCCGACGGCGGCCAGCAGCGCCGCGCCGGCGCCGCAGGCGAGCCGCACCGCGACCAGCGCCAGCGACGCCGTCAGCGCGATCAGCACGGGGTGGAACATCAGCCGGAACTGCGGGACGCCGTAGCCGAACTCCTGCTGGTAGGCGATCGTCATGCCGGTCAGCACGACGGCGGCGGCGCTCGCTCCGAGCAGCTTCGGGACCGCGCCGGGCACGCGCCCGGCGGACCGCTGCGCGGCGGCGGTGACGGTGCGGCCCTCGCGCGCCAGCACGAGCGCGGAGGCGAAGACGAGCAGGCCGCCGGTGATCAGCACGAGATGGGTCGGCCCCCACAGCGTCACGTCCTGACCGAATATGCGGTGCCAGACGTCGTCGAGCGGGAAGGCGAGCATCGCTGCCGAGCCCGACAGCAGCATCGCGACACCTCCCGCTGGCACCGTCCAACCCTCGACGACACGGATTCCTGACGCCGGTCCCTCGTCCGCGGTCGGCAGCACGACGGCGAGCCAACCGCTCGCGAGCATCACCAGCAGCCCGAGGAAGATCATGTAGTGCGAGGGGTTGGCGAACGGTCCCTCGTCGCGGCCGGCGGAGATGTGCAGCGCGACGTCCCAGACGAAGCCGACGCCGGCCAGCAGCAGGCCGAGGCCCGCGACCAGCAGCGGCAGGCCAGCCCAGCCGGGCAGCCGCGTCAGCCGCGCGGCCGGCGCGGAGAGCCGCAGCAGCAGCGTCGTGCGGCCGGCGCGGTGGCCGAGCCCGAGCACGAGCAGGATCAGCGTCCAGACGGTCGCGACGCCGGCGCCGATCGCGATCTGGCCGGCGGTCGCGCCGCCGGCCGGCGCGGCCTCGGCCGGCGCCGCCTGCGCGACGGCGGGGAAGGCGGCGAGCAGCAGCGTGACGAGCGCGAGCAGGCGCGACATCGAGACCTCCGGTGACCAGCGACGAGATGACACGGTCTCGTGAACCATACATGGATCCATGCACAGATGTGACACGGATCCATGTACAGTTGTCGCCATGGCACACGACGTGGTGATCATCGGCGCCGGCTTCGGCGGCCTCGGGATGGCGATGCGCCTGAAGGAGCAGGGGATCGACGACTTCGAGCTGCTGGAGCGGGCCGACGACGTCGGCGGCGTCTGGCGGGCGAACACCTACCCGGGCTGCGGCTGCGACGTGCCCTCGCCGCTCTACTCGTTCTCGTTCGCGCCGAACCCGGAGTGGACGCGGCTGTTCTCGCGCCAGCAGGAGATCCACGACTACCTGCGCCGCTGCGCCGACGAGCACGACCTGCGCCGCCACATCCGCTTCGGCTGCGACGTGCGCGGCGCCGCCTGGGACGACGACGCGCAGCTGTGGCGGATCGACACCTCGCACGGGCCGCGCACCGCGCGCGTGCTGGTCGCCGCGCTCGGCCCGCTGACCGAGCCGGCGCTGCCCGACGTGCCCGGCCTCGCCGACTTCCCCGGCGAGCTCTTCCACTCGGCGCAGTGGAGACACGAGATCCCGCTCGCCGGCAAGCGCGTCGCCGTCGTCGGCACCGGCGCCTCGGCGATCCAGTTCGTGCCGAGGATCCAGCCGCAGGTCGGCTCGCTGCACCTCTTCCAGCGCACGCCCGCGTGGGTGCTGCCGCACATCGACCACCCGACCGGCCGCGTCCAGCGGCGGCTGCTGCGGCGCTTCCCCGCGCTCGGGCGGCTGCAGCGCTCCGCCGTCTACTGGGGGATGGAGGCGCTCGTCACCTCGCTGCTGCGCAAGGCGCCGACGCTCAGAGCGCTGGAGGTCGCGGCCCGCCTCAACCTCCGCCGCCACGTCCCCGACCGCGCGCTGCGCCGCCGCCTGACGCCCGACTTCCGCCTCGGCTGCAAGCGGATCCTCGCCTCCAACACGTACTACAGAGCGCTCGCGGCGCCGAACGCCGAGGTGCTCAGCGGCGGCGTCACCGCCGTGCGCGGATCGACCGTGGTCGCCGGCGACGGCAGCGAGCGCGAGGTCGACACGATCGTGCTGGCGACCGGCTACGGCGTGCTCGGCGGCCCCGCCTACCGCGAGATCCGCGGCCGCGACGGCCGCGCGCTGACGGAGGTCTGGGAGGACGGGATCGAGGCCTACCTCGGCACGACCGTCGCCGGCTTCCCCAACTTCTTCATGCTGATCGGCCCCAACACCGGTCTCGGCGCCGGCTCGATGGTCTACGTGATCGAGGCGCAGATCGCCTACGTGCTCGACGCGCTCAGACAGATGCGCGAGCGCGGCCTGGCCTCGATCGACGTGCGCGCCGGCGTGCAGAAGCGCTTCAACGAGGAGCTGCAGCGGAAGATGGAGGGGACCGTCTGGACGGCCGGCGGCTGCGCCAGCTGGTACCTCGACGAGAGCGGCCGCAACCGCACGCTCTGGCCCGGCCAGACGTTCGACTACCGCCGTCGCACGCGGACCGTCGAGCTGGCCGACTATGCCGTCCGTGCGCCAGCGCCGCTCGCGCTCGGACAGCCCGGCTGACAGAGCCGTTCGCGTTCCTTACACTGTTCGCTTCGCACACGATGCGCGGATGCGCGGTGGCGGGGGACGGGACGAGCGTGGACTGGTACCTCGACGGAAGCAACCCGGATGCTGTTTCGGAACTCCGGCGGGAGATCGGCGACTACCTGCGCCGGCACGCCGCGCCGGAGTCCGACCTCGCGGGCGCGGAGGTCGCCGTCTCAGAGCTGCTCAGCAACGTGACGCTGCACGCGCCCGGCTCCGCCTGGGCGCACCTCGACTGGTCGACGCCGCGCGCGATCCTCGCGGTCCACGACCTCGGCAGCGGCTTCGAGGCGACGCCGTCGCTGCCGGCCGACCTGCTCGCCGACGGCGGCGGCCGCGGCCTCTTCATCGTCTCCAACGTCAGCGGCTGGATGACCGTCGCGGCCAAGCGCTCCGGCGGCTCGAAGGTGACCGTCGAGCTGCCTGTCACGCGCGCGCCGGAGCGTGACTTCGACCCGCCCAGCCGCCGCGCCAGCTCGCTGCCGGCGCCGCAGGAGGCGCGGCCCGACGGCAGCTTCGGCAAGGAGTCGTTCCTGCGCGCGCTCGTCGTGCAGCTCGCCGAGGCGGTCGAGCGCAACGAGGGGCCGGACGCGGCCGAGGCCGCGATCGCGCAGGTCGGTGCCGACGTCGGCGGGCGGATGGAGGACGAGTACCGCCGCGTCGAGGGGCTCGAAGGCGAGCTGAGCCCGCGCCAGATCGCCGACCTGTACGTGCGCCTGAAGGCCGCGATCGACGGCGACTTCTACGTGATCGAGGCCGACGAGGAGCGGATCGTGCTGGGCAGCCGCGCCTGCCCCTTCGGCGAGGTCGTGCGGCGCGCGCCCGGCCTCTGCCGCATGACCTCCAGCGTCTTCGGCGGGATCGCCGCGCGCAACACCGGCCACGCCTCGGTCGTGCTGGAGGAGCGGATCGCGCTCGGCGACCCCGAGTGCCGCGTCGTCGTGTGGCTGAGGGGCGCCCACGCCGGCGAATGGCGCAGCGCCCACGAGTACGCCGGCGGCTGACGCGCCGCCGCGCGCACCGGCCGCGCGCCGTCGTCTTACGCCGCCGCGCGGTCGCGGCTCAGCAGCCGGTGCGCCTTCAGCCCGAGGCCGAGCCGCTCGCGGTCCTCGCCGTCGGCCGGGTCGAGCCCGCTCAGCTCGCGGATGCGGTCGAGCCGGTACGCGACCGTGTGGCGGTGGGCGTAGATGCGCGCCGCGGTCGCGTTCATGTTGCCGTTCAGCTCGAGGTAGGTCTCCAGCGTCGCGACGAGGTCGGTGCGGTGGTGCTCGTCGTAGCGCACGAGCGCGGCGACCGTCCCCTCGTACAGCGCCGAGACCTCGCCCGGGTGGGTCGCGAGCAGGCGGAACAGCAGCCGGTAGGTGCCGCTCATCACTCTGTCGGCGTCGATCGACGCGTCCGACAGCGCGACGACGTCGAGCACCAGCTCGGCCTCTTCCAGCGCCTGGCCCAGCTCGCCGACCGCCGCGCAGTGGCGCGAGGCGCCGGCGACGCCGAACGGCTGCAGCCGCTGGACCAGCTCGCGCACGCGCTCCAGCGAGCGCGCGCCGCCGTCAAGCGGCAGCAGCGCGAAGAGGCGCTCGCCGGCATGCTCGACGAGCGCGCCCGGCAGCTCCTGCGCGATCGTCAGCGCGACCGACCGCTGCTGCCCCTGCGCCGGCTCGACGCAGAGCGCGACGGCGCCCTCGGCGAGGTCGCAGCCGAGCCGCAGCGCGCGCTGCGCCAGCAGCTGCGGGTCGAGCGTCTCGCCGTCGCGCAGCTGGCTCAGCAGCGCGCCGTGCAGGTCGTGCTCGACGGCGGCGCGCAGCTCGATCGCGGCGACGCGCGTGAGCGTCGCGGTCGCGGCGACGTGGAGGAAGTCGAGCGCCGCTCTGCGCCTGGCGATGTCGGCACTGCTGCCGCTCAGCATCAGGATCGCGCCGAGCGGCTCGCCGCGGCGCGCGATCGGCGCCTCCGCCAGCACGCCCTCGGGGACCTTCGCCGGGCGGCCGCGCATGCGGTCGCCGACATGCCGCGCGATCGCGGCGACGAGCGCTCTGTCGGCGCGCGGCGCGACGTGCGCTATCTGGAGGTGGGGGACGACGATCGCGACCGGCGCGCCGACGGCGGCGGCCGTCAGCTCGGCGACGCGGTCGAGGTCGTGATCCCACAGCACGGCGTCGAAGACGTCGGCGTGGAAGTCGCTCAAGGCCGCGAGCGGCTGGACGGGATCGCCGAGCGCGGTGAGCCGGCGGAGGGAGGTCTGCTGGGGGGTCATGACACCTGCGGGGGGACGAGCGGGGGACGGGCGCGGGGACCGCGCGCGAACGGTGCGCGCGATGTCGGGAAGTCTCGTCTCCGGCGGTCCTGAACTCCATATCCCGATGTCCAAAGATGGGGCCGCTGGGCACCGCTCACGCGACCTGGCAAGCTACGCGGCATGGAGGCGAGGATCTCGAACGAGTTCGACGCGGGTTTCACCTGGGTCGTCGACGAGCAGATGGAGCGGGCGTCGCACGCGATCGCCGACGGCGGCCGCTGCTGGCTGATCGATCCCGTCGCGTGGGAGCCGGCGTTGGAGCGGGCCGCGGCGCTCGGCGAGCCGGCCGGCGTGATCCAGCTGCTCGACCGCCACGACCGCGACAGCGCCGCGGTCGCCAGACGGCTCGGCGTGCCGCTGATGAGACTGCCTGAGACGCTCGCCGGCACGCCCTTGCAGGCGACGCGCCTGATCGACCGCCCGTGGTGGCACGAGGTCGTGCTGTGGTGGCCGGAGCAGGAGCTGCTGATCGTCCCGGAGGCGGTCGGCACGGCCCGCTACTTCGCGCTCGGCCGGCCGCTCGGCGTCCATCCCTTCCTGCGCCTGACGCCGCCGTTCAGCCTGCGCTGCTTCAAGCCGCGTCACATCCTCGTCGGCCACGGACCGAGCCTGCACGACGACGCCGCCGACGCGCTCGAGCAGGCGCTCCAGCACGCCCGCAGCGACATCCCGCGCGGGATCGCGAAGCTGCCGTCGCTGCTGAAGCGGAGATAGAACGCAGAAAGCCCCGCCGAAGCGGGGCTCTCGTCCTGCGAACTGCGGTGCGGCGGCCTGGTCTCAGCCGCGCTTGACCGCGATGCGCCGCGTGATCGCTCTGGAGCCGGCGCCGACCACTCTCAGCGTCAGCGTGCCGCCGCGGCGTCTGAGCGCCAGGCGCGCGCTTCTGCTCAGCCTCACCGACAGCGTCACGCGCTGGCCGGCACTGACCCTGCGGGTGGCTCCGACCGCGAATCGCGCGCCGCCGACGCGCAATGTGCCGGTCACGCTGACCGTGCCGGCCGCCGTGCCGCTGTTACGCAGCGTGACGAGCGTCAGCAGGCCGTTGCGGCTCACCTTCGTCGTTCTCGCGAACGTCGCGGCGATGCTGGCGACCGATCTGCCCGGCGGTCTTCTCCCCGGCGGGGGCGTCGTCGCGACGCCGCTGCCGCTCAGCGCGACGGTCGCCGGCGAGCTGCCGCCGATCGCGCTGTAGGCGACCGTCAGCGCGCCGCTCGCGGCGCCCGCGGCGGTCGGCGCGAAGCGCACGCCGACGGTGCATGAAGCGCCGGGCGCCAGCGTGCCGGAGACGCAGCCGCCGGCGCGCGCGAAGCCGGCGCCGGTGACGTCGACCGCGGTCAGCGTCAGCGGGTTGCCGCCGCTGTTGGTGATCGTGACCGCCTTCGTCGCGCTCTGGCCGAGGACGACGGCGCCGGCGTCAAGCGGCGACGGTGCGAGCGTGATCGGCTGGTAGCCGGCGGGTGCGACGACGGTCGCGACCTCGCTCGTGACCGTGGTCTGTCCGGCCGAGTCGACGACGGTCGTCGTCAGCGTGTGCGTCTGGCCGATCTCGTCGTAGTCGGGCGTCCAGCCGCCGCCGAACTCGTACGGCGCCGTGCCGCGGGTGCCGAGGAGGTTGCCGTCGAGCGTGACGGAGACCGATCTGACGCCGAAGTCGTCGTTGGCCGAGACGGTCGGGACGAACGCCTCGCCGACGACGAGCTTGCCGGCGACCGGCTCGGAGAGGCTGGCCGTCGGAGCGGCGTCGGCGGTGACGCCGGGGGCGGCCGGCAGTCTCGGCAGCGTGCCGCGCGCGAACGTCATGTCGATGCTCGGTCGCGCGTCGGCGTCGTTGCCGGAGATCCCCTGACAGGTGGGGACGCCGGTTCTGTCGAGCGTGCTGGGGCCGCCGATGACCGGCCCGCCGCTGCAGCCGAAGTACGACTCGGTCGTGCCGCTGACGGCCGGTCTGGCGAGGGCCGGGGCGCCGCGTCGCACTGTCGCGTTGGCGGCGTCGGCGTTGAACATGCCGTAGCCGTTGCCGGTGAAGACGCTTCTCTCGAGGCGGAAGGCGCGCTGCGCCGGGTTCGCAGGGTCGACGCCGGTCTCGGCGTCGGTCAGCAGCAGGCCGACCGATCTGCGCAGGTCGAGCGTGTAGAGGTGGTCGGTGATCGTGCTCTCGATCACCTCGCCGCGCGCGCCGGAGTGGTACTCGACGCCCGTCTGCGGGATCAGCGTGCTGGCACCGCTGCCTCTGATCGCCGAGTTTCTGACGTAGCCGTAGGAGACGATCCCGGAGCGCTGCAGCGTCTCGGGCGCGCCGTCGGCGCCGCGCGCGACGTCGAACAGGACGCCGCCCGACTGGTAGCCGGTCACGAGGCTGCTCTCGACCGAGATCTCACGGCGGGGGCCGGCCTCGGCACCCTGCTGGTGATTGGTCGCGACGACGCCCCAGCCGTGCGGTCTGGCCGCCAGCTCGGCGCCGTCGACGGCGCGCACGAGCGGGCCGACGATCGAGTTTCTGATCGCGCCGGAGGCGTTGAAGAAGGCGACGCCGGCCTCGGCGTAGACGTCGCCGGAGCGGATCGTGACGCCGGAGATGTCGACGAACATCGTGTTCATGTCGGTCGCGTCACGCGACTGGCGCGAGACGGTCACGACGTTGCCGCCGCCGTCGCGCAGGTACGGCGCGGTCCCGGCGAGCGTTCTGCCGGGGACCGACTGGCTCGGCATGATCGTCACCTTCGCGGCGCCGGTGCCCTTGATCGTCAGCGGCTTGGTGATCGTGAGGCCGTTGAGCGAGCCGGTCTGGGACGGCGAGCCGACTCCGGACGCAGGTGTCGACTGCTCCTCGTAGAGGCCGTCGCAGACGATCACGGTGTCCCAGGGAGCGGCCTGGTCGACAGCCGCCTGAATCGACGTGAACGAGGCGCTGGGGCATTGGGCCTTGTCGTCGTCGACCGTGTAGGTCGACGCGGACGCGGCCGCCGGCGCCAGCGCGGGGAGCACCGCGCAGACGGCTGCGGCGCGGAGCGCACGACGGAGGGTTCGTTGCGTCATGGAAGTGGGGTGAACCTCGTGTGGGGTCGACAGAGAGCCACCCGTGCGCGAGCGGAGCACGCAGGGGATGGGGCGGCACGGGAGCTGTCTCGACGCCCCGGAAATGGCGCCGCTCGCCGAGCCTGGCTGAGGGCTTGTGCAACATAGTGGACAAAACGTCCAACGCTGCTTATCCCTGCGGAACGTGATTCACCGTGACGATTTGTCCCCGGGGATAGGTGACCGTGCAATCACGGTGATTACGATGGGCGACGCCTGTGAGACCCGGTCGCTCGGGGCTCGGAGCGCGTGAGCACGCTGAGGGTCCAGCGCACGCGAACGAGCCCGCTCCACGAGCGCCGACGCATCGACGGCACGACCGGCGACCTGCCGCCGCACCGGAAGCGCGGCACTCCCCGCCACCCCCACAACTGATCTCACGGAGACCTGGTGACAATCGTCAAAACGCCCATGCGGGCACTCGCGGCGCTCGTGCTCGCAAGCCTCGCGCTCGCGCTCGTCGCGGCCTCGGCGCGCGCCGCGACGCCTGATCCGATGGCCAGCGGGCCATACGCGGTCGAGACGCTCGATCCCTTCCGCGGCGGCACCGTCAACCTGCAGGAGCCCTCCTCGACCGGCGGCGCGCCGGCGGCCGGCGCCGCCGCCGTCACGCTCGAGCTGCGCGGCTCGCTCTACCGCCCGACGAACAGCCCGGCGCCGTCGCCGGTGATCGTGCTGGTGCACGGCAACCACGCCCAGTGCGACAGCGGGAGCTCGCCCTTCTGCGACGTGTTCAAGCGCAACGACCGCGGCTACGCCTACCTCGGCGCGAACCTCGCCAGCCACGGCTACACGGTCCTCTCGCTCGACCAGGACCAGCTGATGTACTTCCAGGACGGTCAGACGGCCGGCATGCACCAGCGCCGCCTGCTGATCGGCGCCGCGCTCGACATGCTGACGAACGCGAACGCCGCTCCGCTGCCCGACAGCGCGACCTCGAACATCGGCGGCCGCCTGGTCGGCAGGCTCGACATGAACAGAGTCGGCCTGATGGGCCACTCGCGCGGCGGCGACGCCGTCACCAGCTTCATCAACTGGAACCGCACTCGTCCTGAGCCGGGCAGACGTTACAACCTGCGCGGTGTGATCTCGCTCGCGTCGGTCGACTACGAGCGCTCGACGCCGTGGGGCGTCCCGTACCTCTCGATCGCGCCGATGTGCGACGGCGACGTCTCGAACCTGCAGGTCGCCCGCCACTTCGAGCGCAGCCAGTACGCGCTGCCGGGCGATCCCTTCCCGCGCATCCAGCAGTCGGTCCACGGCGCCAACCACAACTGGTTCAACAGCGTCTGGTTCGCCGACGGCGACGACTCCGGCACGGCCGACGTCGCGTGCGGCCCCAGAGACGCCACCAGCATCCGCCTCAGCGGCGGTCTCTACGACAGAACGACCCGCGGCGACGCCGACCCGGCGCTGATGGGCGACCAGGAGAAGATCGGCCTCGCGACGATGTCGTCGTTCTTCCGTCGCTACGTCGGCGGCGAAGTCGCGTTCGACTCGTACATGACCGGTGAGCTGAGCACCATCGGCGACGGCAAGCAGATCCCCGAGAGCGCCTGCCCGACCAGCCCCAACGGCACCCGGATCGCGTGCGCCGAGCGGGTCATGACGAGCTACTTCCCCGGCGCGGCGGAGCGCCGCGACGTGATCCAGCCCGACCCCGACAGCCCGCTGGTCGCAAGCGCGCTCGGCACGGCGCTGACGGCGAGCGGCTTCGCGAACCCCTACACCGCCGACGGCGGCGTCCAGCCGCAGCCGGCGACGACGGCGAGCGGGCTCGACTGGTGCAACCCGGAGCCCGACCACTTCGCGCCGGTCAACCTCGGCGCGGTGAGAGGCACGCTGCCGACCGCGAAGAAGGGCTGCCCGCTGCCGGCCGCCGGCGCGCTCGGCGGTCAGACCGCCGCGCGTGAGCAGGCCCCGGTCAACCGCTCCTACGGCCTCCAGATCGCGGCCGCGTGGGACAACCCGATCGCCAGAAGCGGCAGAATCGCGTCGCTGGCGACGCGGATCCCGGCGGCCTCGGGCGACGTCAGCGGCTTCAAGGCGCTCAGCCTCGGCGCCGCGGTCAACTTCTTCGACACGCGCAACCCCGCCCGTGTCGGAGACGCGCTGTTCAACCCGGCGACGCTGACGCAGGACTTCACGATCGCCCTGACCGACGCCGCCGGTCGTGAGGCCGCGGTCTCGGCCGCCAGCTCGCGCTACGGCTCGGCGCTGCACCCGACCGTCGGCAACATCACGCCGCGCGTGCACATCATCCTCAACCAGATCCGCGTCCCCTTGAGCGACTTCGCCGCGCAGGGGGTCGACCTGACGAAGGTGCGCAAGCTGGAGCTGCGCTTCGGCGAGCCGGGCAAGCCGGCGACCGGCTCGGTGCAGCTCGCCGACGTCCGCTTCCAGGAGGCGGTCGGCGGTCCGACGGCGCTGACCGACGGCGGCGGCTCCGCGGCCGGCGTGCAGCCGATCGACCTGATCGAGACGACCGCCCGCACGACGGTCGCGAAGGCCGGTCAGGCCGTCTCGCTGACCCCGACGGCATCCGTCACCGGCACCTGCCTCGACACGATCGCCCCGACGGCGCGCATCACCGTCAAGGGCAAGAAGGTCGTGCGCGGCGTCGCCGCGGACACGGGCTGCGGCGCGAAGGTCGCGTCGGTCCAGGTCACGGTCGCCAAGAGCGCCGGCAACGGCAAGTTCCGCTACCTGACGCCGAAGGGCGCGTTCACGAAGGCGCTCAAGCCGATCGGCGCTCGCGCGCTGGTCGCCAAGGGCGCCACGAAGTGGACGGTCAAGCTCGGCACGCTGCCGAAGGGGAGCTACCGCATCTCGGTCCGCGCGATCGACGCCGGCGGCAACGCCCGCACCGCCGTCAAGGCGGCCAAGCTCGTCGTCCGCTGAGCCCATCCCTCAGCTGACGTCGTGACAGAAGGGCCCCGCTTCGGCGGGGCCCTTCCGCGTTCCTGGATCCGCGCCGCAGCGCCAGCTGGACGTTTTCACGGCACCTTCACCTGCGTCCACGGCGGCGGGGAGAAACTGCCGTCACGGCCGATCGGCCGGCCGCACAGGGGGAGCTCCGTGTTGGGGAACGCGGAGGATGCGGGGACCGGGGCCTCGCCGCACGTGCTGGCGGCGAGGCCCCGAACGCAAGCACGGCACACCGAAAAGTGGATATGGTCGTCGGACCGGGGCGGATTGGGGTCGCCCCGCGATCGAAGGGGAGAGCATGTCCACCGTCATCCGCCGCGCGCGCTCGCGCGCGGCTCTCGCCGTCGTGGTGGGACTCGCGGCGACGGCGTTCGCGCCGGCCGCGCAGTCCCTCGCCGACGGGCCGAACTCCGGCACGCCATGGGTCGCGACGCTCGGCGACTCCTACATCTCGGGCGAGGCCGGGCGCTGGGCCGGCAACACCAACGGCGCGGCCGCCAACATCGACGCCGGCGGCGCCGCCGCGTACTACGACAACGCGACCAGAACGGGCGAGCAGATCGTCCGCTGCCATCGCTCGACCGCCGCGGAGGCGCACATCGGCGGCGGCGTCAACTCGGTCAACCTCGCCTGCTCCGGCGCGCGCACGGCGACCTTCACCGACTCCGACGGCAACTTCAAGCCGGGGCTCGACTTCTACAGCTCCGGCGGCAACGTCGGACAGGCGCTGGCGCTGCAGAACTTCGCCAGAGCCAACAACGTCAAGCTCGTCGCCGTCTCGATCGGCGGCAACGACTTCAACTTCGCCTCGATCATCCAGACCTGCCTGACCGACTGGCTGACGTCGCCGGCGTGGTGGCCCGACTACTGCAACGACGACAGCTCCGTCACGGCCAACTTCACGGGCGCGAACGTGACGGCGGTGACCGGCAGAATCACAACCGCGATCCTCAACGTGCGCAGAGCGATGAGCACTGCCGGCTACGCCGACGGCGACTACCGCATCGTCGTGCAGGACTACGAGTCGCCGATCCCGAACGGCGCCGGCTTCCGCTACGGCGAGTCGGGCTACACGCGCCAGAACACCGGCGGCTGTGGCTTCTGGAACGCCGACGCCAACTGGGCGAACGGCACCGCGCTGCCGACGATCGCGAACGCCGTTCACAACGGCGCCAACGCGACCGGCCTCACCAACGTGCTGCACCTCTACCTCAGCAGCGCCTTCAACGGCCGCCGCCTGTGCGAGAACACGGTCGGCCTGCTGGAGGAGAGAGGCCTCGCGAACTGGAGAGCGGCCGGCGCCGTCGACCAGACCGAGTGGGTCGACCAGATACGGACCGTCTCGACGATCGGCTCCGACTACTTCATCCAGGAGTCGCTGCACCCGAACTGGTGGGGCCAGAAGGCGCTGCGCAACTGCCTGCGCCAGGCGTGGAACGGCGGCAGCCCCAGAGGCGGCACCTGCACCCGCACCGCCAACGGCCTGACGGGCGCGGGCGAGCCGGTGATGACGCTCAGATGAGGATGACCGTCACCTGGAGCTCGCTCAGCGAGCCCTGGGTGACGCTCCTCAGCGGATCAGCACGGGGGTGCCGACCGGGGTGCGCGCCCACAGCTGCGCGTTCTCCTCGTTGCGCACGCGCACGCAGCCGTGCGACGGGCGGCCGGGGATCAGCCACGGCTCGTCGGTGCCGTGCAGGCCGACGACGCCGCCGGCCGGCCACTCGGTCAGCGTCGGCGCGTAGGCGGAGGTGCCGAGCGCGAAGCTGCCGTACAGCGGCTGCAGCCTGAAGCGCAGCTTCTCGCGCACCCAGAAGCGACCGGGCGGGGTCGGCGTCGCGGCCGCGCCGACGCCGACCGGCACGCGCATCACGACGCGCCCTCCGCGGCGCAGCGTCGCCGTCAGCGCGGAGCGGTCGACGACGATCTGCGTGTCGACGTTGTGCAGCGGGCCGAGCGCGCCGCGCAGCACCCAGCCGACGCGGCCGTTGGGGCGGCCCGGGACGCGGATCTTCAGCCAGCGCTCGCCGCCGCCGGGCAGCGCGATCACGCTCAGCACGAGGTAGACGTTCGGTCGCCCGATTTCGGTCTGGAGCTGCGTGCGGGAGACGACTCCGGCGTCGCGTGACGGCGCCTTGCGGATCGTCGCGACGCGCGCCGGATAGGCCCAGTACGACGAGGTCGTCTCGTTCGAGAGCCGCTCCTCTCTGGTGCCGGCGACCGACGTCGCGGCTGCCGGCGAGGCGGCCGTGAGCGCCGCCGCGCCGACGCACGCAAGCATCAGCAGCAAGCGCGCGAGCGGGCGGCGAACTGCTGTGGCGGCGGCGTTCATCCCTTCCAAGGTACGGGATCGGCTTGCTCAGCCATTGCAAGGTTTCGTCAGGTGCAATGAGCATGCAACGGCCATGCAAAGCAATTGACGGATCGTGTCGGCTCCAGCGAACCGGTCAGTCGCAGCCGGCCATCGTCACCGACCTGGAGCTCCGCGCATGGAAGCCAAGCCCCCCGTTCCCGCCCGCCGCACGACGGCTGCCCGCGCCGGCCGCAAGGTCGCCACCGCCACCGCGATCCTCGCACTCGGCGGCGTCACCGCCGTCGCGGTCGCCGCCGACGGCGATCCGCACGCCGCGCTGAGCGCGGTCACGGCGCTCGACCCGCTCGCGCCGCTGCAGGGCTTCACGGTCTTCGTCGAGCAGGGCGCGACGGTCAAGGGCAACGAGATCGAGGGCTCGCTCGCGACCGGCGGCGACCTGACGATCGCCTCCGGCGCGAACTACGGCGTCGGGCTCAACAACGCGGCGCGCTGGACGGCGACCGGTGACGCGAAGCCGACCGCGCTCTACGTCGGCGGCAAGGTCGTCTGGCAGGGCGGCAACGTCCACGTGCTCAACAACAACTTCGCCCACATCGTCGACGGCGCCGGTTCCACGGCCGTCCCCAACGGCGGCGTGACGCACATCAGACCGACCTCCGGCTCCGGCCAGATCGACGTCAACACCTCGCAGCCGACCGGCGCGATCTTCGGCGCCCCCGCGAACGCGATCGACTTCGCCGGCGCCTTCGCGACGCTGCGCGCGAACGCCGTCGCGATCTCCAGATGCGAGGCGAACCTCGCGACGACCAACGCGAACGGCGCGCCGACCGACTGGAGCGCGACCAACCTCAACGTCTATCTGAAGCTGGCGGCGGGGCAGACGAACGTCCTCAACCTGACGAGCGACCAGCTGACGCGGGTCCAGACCTTCACGTTCAGCAACGGCGTGCCGGCCGACGCGTCGCTGCTGATCAACGTGACCGACTGGACGACCGGCGAGTGGGACGCGCCGAACTTCTCCGGCGTCGGCCTCGACCAGGCGAGACGGATCTTCGTCAACTTCCCGACCGCGACGGCGCTGACGCTGAAGCCGAGCGCGAGAACGGTCGAGGGCACGATCTTCGCGCCGAACGCGACGCTCGACATCAACTCCAACAGCAACGTCGAGGGCGCGGTCGTCGCCGGCACGCTCAGCCACACGGGCGGCGGCGAGATCCACGACGCGTACTTCACGCAGACGATCTCGTGCACGACGGACGACGAGCCGCCGACGACGACCGAGACGCAGCCGACGACGCCGACGAACACGCAGCCGACGACGCCCACGACGACGACGCCGACCACGACGACGCCGACGACGACGACGCCGACCACGACGACGCCCACGACGACGACGCCGACGACGCCGACCACGACGACGCCCACGACGACGCCCACGACGACGACGCCGACGACGACGACGCCGACGACGACGACGCCGACCACGACGACGCCCACGACGACGACGCCGACGACGCCGACGACGCCGACGACGCCGACGACCGCGACCACCCCCGAGACGGCGTCCGGCAGAGGCGCCGTCAGAGGCACCGTCAGAAGCGGCGGTGGCACGCGCCCGCGAGCGGCGGCGAAGATCACCGGCTCGGTCGGCTGCATCAAGGAGACGGCGCAGGCGAGAATCGCCGGCAGACAGCTGCGGACGATCGTCTTCCGCCTCAACGGCAGAGTGATCAAGACCGTCAGAGCCGGCGGCAAGCGCAGCGTCGGGATCAAGGTGCCCGCGTCGAAGCTGACCGACGGCGTCAACACGCTGACCGCCCGCGTCACCTTCACGAGCGTCAGCAGAGCCAAGCCGAAGACGCTGAAGCTGAGCTTCTCGCGCTGCGCCCAGGGCGCGGTCCAGCCGTCCTACACCGGCTGAGCGCGGCCCGCCCAAGACGACCATGAGCGGTCGTCTCGCGTGGCCGCCGCGGAGCGGCCCGCTCCCGCCTTCGCCTCCGCTGCCCTGGCAGCGGAGGCGCGAGTCCGTCAGCATGCAGGGCGTGCTCACGGAGGTCGCACTGTGCGGTGAGGTGCGCGCACGCACGCTCCTCGCCCCGCTGCCGAACGGACTCGCGACGCAGCTGTTCGCGTATCTGGTGCTGCATCGGCGCCGGCCGCTGCAGCATGCGGCGCTCGCCGACGCGCTGTGGCCGACCGATCGTCCGCGCGATCCGCGCGCCGTCCTCAGCAGCCTGCTGTCACGGTTGCGCAGATCGCTCGGCAGCGAGGCGCTGCCGATCGGTGCCGTCGTCCGGCTGGAGCTGGCCTCCGACGTGACCGTCGACGTCGAGGAGGCATCGGCCGCGCTCGTCGCCGCGCGCGCCGCGCTCGACCGCCGCGAGCTGGAGCTGGCCTGGGAGCGCGCCGAGCAGGCGCGCGAGATCGCCGGCCGCGGGCTGCTGGTCGGCTTCGAGGCGCGCTGGATCGACCCCTGGCGGACCGACGTCGAGTCGACCCACCTCGACGCGCTCGAGCTGCTCGCGCGGATCGGCGCGGCGCTCGGCGGCGAGCGCGCCCGCGACGGCGAGCGCGCCGCGCGTCGCGCGATCTCGCGCGCGCCGCTGCGCGAGTCGGCCCATGCCGCGCTGATGGAGGTGCTCGGCGCACTCGCCGAGCCGGCCGCGGCGCTGCAGGTCTACGAGGAGCTGCGGCGCGGTCTCGACGCCGAGCTGGGCACGGTCCCTTCGCAGGCGGTGCGAGACCTCCATCAGCGGCTGCTGGGGAGCGCCGGCGCGAACGAGGCCCCGCAGGACTTCGCCGGCGGGGACGGCGCGGTGCCCGCCCGCGTCGATGCCGCGGGGGCCGTTCGCGGCGCTGGCGCGGCCGCTTCCGCCGCACCGCGCCCGCGCGCGCGGCCATCCGACGACGCGGCGCGCTCGATAGCGGCACGCGTGCAGACGCTCGGCCCCGAGGCCGAACGGCTCGTCGAGCGGGCCGCGGCGCTCGGCGAGGTCGCGGCGGTTGAGCTGCTGGTGCGGCTCGGTGAGCGCGCCGACGGCGTCGCACGCGGCGACGTGCTGGCGGCGCTGCAGCAGGCGAGCGATGTGGGGCTGCTGGCGCCGACGGCATCGTGGCTCGGTCCGGCGGTCGCCTTCCCGCACGCGCCCGACGCTGCCGCCGTGCTCGCCGCGATGCCGCTGACGCTGCCGAGCCGGATCGCGGCTGAGGCGCTCGCGCTGCTGGAAGAGGAGGACGGCGACCGCGTCGCGATCGCGCGGCTGGCGTTGCGCGCCGTCCCCGCGCTCGCGCGCGACGACGCCGTGCGGCGAGCGCGCGCTGGGATCGCGCTGCTGCTGCGCGGCCGTGCCTTCGCGCAGGCGGCGGCGCTCGCCGAGCAGGCGCTCGCGGCCGGACCCGGCCGGCGCGACCGCGTCGAGCTGCTGCTGGAGCTGGGGCGCGCGCTGCGGCGCGACGATCCCGACCGCGCCTGGCGCGCGGCCGTCTCCGCCTACGAGGCGGCGCGCGAGCTGGACGACC
>NZ_JAWSTH010000121.1:0-18126 GCF_033542075.1 Conexibacter stalactiti | reverse complement strand
CGGGTGCCGGCGCGAGCGCTGCCGGCGGCGGCGCGGCTCACGCCGTCCACCAGCTCGGCGCGGGCGCGCACGAGCGCGACGTGCTCGGGCGCGCGGGCGCCGGCCGCGATCGCGGCGATCGTGTCGGCGATCAGCTCGCCGCCGAGCGCGAGCGTCTCGGCCGGCAGCTCGCCGGCGCCCGGCGCGACCACCGTCGCGACCAGCTCGTCGAGCGTCGCGTGCGCGAGCGCCGTCATCCGCGTTCCTCGGGCAGCGCCCGCACGAGCGCGCCGCGCGGCGCGCCGACCGGCTCGCCGTCGCGCATCGCCAGCTCGCCGCGGATGACCGAGGCGACCGCCGCTCCGTGGCCGCTGAAACCGTCGAAGATCGACGTCGGATGCAGCGTGTGGAGCTTCGTCTGCTCGATCGTCCACGGCCGCGCCGGGTCGACGAGCGTGAAGTCGGCGTCGTTGCCGACGCGCACGCGCCCCTTGCGATGGTCGACGCGGAAGGTCGCCGCGGTCTGCTCCGACAGCAGCCGCGCGACCTGCTCGGGGCGCAGCCGCCCGCGGTGCATCGCGTCGAGCACGAGCGGCACGAGCGTCTCGACGCCGTGGATGCCGGCCGGCTGCTCGGCGAGCGGCTTCGCCTTCTCCGCCGGCGCGTGCGGGGCGTGGTCGGAGGCGATCGTGCCGAGCGTGCCGTCGGCGAGCCCGTCCCACAGCGCCGCCTGGTCGTCGGCCGTGCGGATCGGCGGATAGACCTTCATCGCCGGCCCGACGCGCTCGACGTCGGCGTCGGTCAGCACGAGGTAGTGGGCGCAGGCCTCGGCGGTGATCTTCGCGCCGGCCGCCTGCAGCGCCGCGATCGCCGCGACCGTGCGGCGCGCGGAGACGTGCACGACGTGGAAGCGGCAGCCGCTGTCGAGCGAGAACTCGCCGGCGGCGGTGACGGCAGCGACCTCGGCGATCGCCGGCCGCGCCGTCAGCAGGTCGGCGTAGGAGACGATCCCGTGCGGCAGCGTCGCCTCCGCGGCGGCGAGCACGCCGCGCTCCTCGCAGTGGGCGGAGAAGAGCCCGCCGGCGGCGGCGACGCGCTGCACGATGGCGTAGACGCCGCCGACCTTGGGCGGCTGGATCACCTCGTCGGGCGAGGCGTCGGCGTAGGTGTAGACGAGCCGCTTGGTCGCGCGGTCGAGCGCGTAGCCCCAGAACAGCTTGATCCCGACGGCGCCGGCTTCGACGATCCCGCCGAGGTCGTCGAGGTTCTCCTCGCCGAGCGCCTGGCCCCACAGCCCGAAGTCGACCGAGGCGACCGCGCCGTGCTCGCGGGCGCGCCGCTCGAACAGCGCCGCGTCGGTCACCGGCGGGACCGCGTTGGGCATCTCGAAGATCGTCGTCAGCCCGCCCGCGAGCGCGCCCGCGGTCGAGTTCGCGAACGTCTCCTTCTCGGTGATCCCAGGATCGCGCGAGTGGACGTGCGGATCGATGAAGCCTGGGAAGACCAGCAGCCCGGAGGCGTCGAGCCGCTCGTCGGCGGCGACCGCCTGGCCGGGCTCCAGCAGCGCGGCGATGCGGCCGTCCTCGCAGAGCAGGTCGGCCGGCGCGGCGCCGGCCCCGGTGACGAGCGTCCCGCCCGTGATGTGCAAACGCATGCGTCGCCCTCCTTAGCGCCGCGGCAGCGGCAGCGTGCGCCGTCCGCTCCGGATCTGGACCGTCTTGCTCTCGGTGTACTCGCGCAGGCCCTCGAAGCCCGCCTCGCGGCCGACACCGCTCGCCTTCGTCCCGCCGAACGCGAGCGCGGGGTTGCCGTCGATCACGGTGTTGACCCAGACCGTCCCCGAGCGCAGCTCGTCGGCGATCCGGTTGACCGTGTCGACGCTCTCGCTCCAGACCGAGCTGGAGAGCCCGTAGCTGGTCGCGTTCGCGAGCTGCGCCGCCTCCTCCAGCGTCGCGAAGGTCGTGACGGCGAGGACCGGGCCGAAGATCTCCTCGGCGAAGATCCGCTGCGCCGGTGCGACGCCGCCGAAGATCGTCGGCGCGACGAAGGCGCCGTCGGCCAGCGCCGCGTCGTCGGGGCGTTCGCCGCCGCACAGCAGCGTCGCGCCCTGCTCGCGACCGGAGGCGATGAACGACTCGACGCGGTCGCGGTGGCGCTGATGGATCAGCGGCCCGACGTCGGTGCGCGGGTCGCGCGGGTCGCCGACGACGAGCGAGCGCGCGCGGTCGACGACGGTGCCGATGAACTCGTCGGCGATCGCGTGCTCGACGAGCAGGCGCGAGCCGGCGACGCAGCACTCGCCCTGGTTGAAGAAGGCGCCGAAGACGGCGGCGTCGGCGGCCGCCTCGAAGTCGGCGTCGGCGAAGACGACGTTGGCCGCCTTGCCGCCCAGCTCCAGCCCGACGCGCTTGAGCCCGCGCCCGGCCTCCGCCGCGACGGCACGGCCGGTCGCGGTCGACCCGGTGAACGAGATCACGTCGACGCCGGGGTGCGCGACGAGCGCCGCGCCGGTGCTCGGACCGAGGCCGGTGACGACGTTGACGACGCCGTCGGGGATCCCCGCCTCGGCCGCCAGCCGCGCGATCTCCAGCGCGCTGCTGGAGGTGAACTCCGACGGCTTCACGACGGCGGTGCAGCCGGCCGCGAGCGCGTACGGCAGCTTCTGCAGCAGCGTCCCGGCGGGGAAGTTCCACGGCACGATCAGCGCGGCGACGCCGAGCGGCACCTGCGTCGCGTAGGCGACGAAGCCGCGTTCCAGCTGCGTCCACGAGTCGCCGTGATCGGTGTGCGCCAGCGACGCCGCGTACTCGACGTGGCCGATCGCGCCGGCGATGTCGCCCTCGGCGAGCCGCAGCGGCTTGCCGACCTCCTCGGAGTCGAGCGCGGCGAGCAGGTCGCGCGCGCCGTCGATCAACGCCGCGAAGCGCCGCAGCACGCGCGCCCGCTCGGCGCCCGGCAGGCGCGACCAGCGGCCGTCGTCGAAGGCGCGTCGCGCCGCCGTGACGGCGCGGTCGACGTCGTGCTCGCTCGCGTGCGCGTACTCGGCGACGAGCCGGCCGCTGGCGGGGTCGTGGCGTTGCAGGCGCTCGGCGTCGGAGGCGAGCGCGCCGCCGTCGACGAAGTGGTCGTAGGTGCGCAGCTGCGGTGTCGTGGTGCTCATGCGGGAACCTCGCGATAGATCGGGCCGCGCTCGATCACGGGATCGAGCAGGCCGTCGTCGACCACGTCGTTGATGTCGAACGGGTTGACGGGCTTGGGCTGCTGGCCGGGGTAGGAGAGGGCGCCGCCGACCGCCGGGTGCATCATGTAGCCGCCGATCGCGACGAGCGCGAACAGCTCGACCGCGGGACGGTCGGCGCGCAGCCGCCGCTCCGCCTCGGCCGGGTCGCCGAGCGCGGCCAGCGGCTCCAGCAGCGCGATCAGCGGCGCCTCCAGATCAGGCCGCGCGACCAGGACGGCGTCGAGCAGCCTGCCGCCGACGTCGGCGTCGCGCGCTGAGGGCATGCCGAGGCCGCCGGGGATCATCGACGTCGCGAGCGCGGTCAGCAGCTCGCGCAGCTGCGGCGTCAGCGCGCTCATGCCGGCACCGGCTGACGGTTGCGGTCGCGCACGAGCGCGTCGGCGCAGCGCAGCGCGTTGGCGGCGACGGTCGCGGTCGGGTTGACGCCGGCCGAGGTCGGGAAGACGCTCGCGTCGTAGACGAACAGGTTCGGCACGTCGTGCGCGCGCCCGTCTCGGTCGACGACCGAGCTGGCCGGGTCCTCGCCCATGCAGGCGGTGCCCATCAGGTGCCAGCCGGAGTCCCTGATCCCGGACGACAGCTTCTTCTCCTTCGCGCCCATCACGTCGAGCACCTCGGAGAGGCGGTCGAGGTGGAAGGCCATCATCCGCTCCGAGTTCTCCGACGTTCTGTAGTGCAGCGCGGCGCCCGGCATGCCGCCGGGCCCGGAGGCGCCGCCGAGCGTGACGCGGTTGCTGGGATCGGGCAGGTCCTCGCAGATCACGCTCCAGATCAGCGAGCGGCCGAGCCGTGCGCGCAGCTGCTCGTGGAACTCGGCGCCCCACACCAGCTCGTCGCCCCACAGCCCCGGCAGCACCATCGACAGCGGCGCGCCGCTCGGCATCAGGTTCCACTTCGCGCCGCGCACGAAGCCGCGCGCGCGGTCGGTCTCGTAGAACTGCAGCGAGTGCAGGTACTGGCCCATCGGCCCGCGCCAGCTCTCCAGGTCCTCGTCGAAGATCCCGATCGCGTTGGCGAACGGGTGCATCATCAGCCGCCGCCCGACGAGGCCGGAGGAGTTGGCGAGGCCGGAGGCGAGCAGCAGCCGCGGCGTGCCGACGCCGTTGGCGCAGACGACGACCGTCGAGGCGGCCTGGGCGTGCTCGCGGCCGTCGCGGTCGATCCACTCGACGCCGTCGGCGAGGCCGGCCGCGTCGGTCGTGATCCGCAGCACGCTGGCGCCCGTGACCAGCTCGACGCCGCCGGCGACGAGGTCGGGCCAGTGGGTGCGGTCGGGCGAGGCCTTTGCGCCGGTCGGGCAGCCGAACGGGCAGGCGGCGCGCTGGACACAGGCGTGCAGGCGGCCGTAGTCGGTCGTCGCGATCGCGTTGCTCGCCGGCCACCAGTGCCAGCCGAGCTGGTTGAGCGCCTTCGCCCCCATCCGCCCGACGACATTGAGCGGGACCGGCGGCATCGGCGGCCCCTCGCCCTCCGGCAGGCAGGTGTCGCCGTCGAGGCCGGAGACGGCGAACTGCTTCTCGACCTCGACGTAGTACGGCTCCATCTCGGCGTAGCTGACGGGCCAGTCGTCGGCGACGCCGTCGAGCGTGCGGACGCGGAAGTCCGACGGCAGGAAGCGCTCCCAGTGCGCGGCGTAGCTGACCGCGCTGCCGCCGACGCCGTTGTACATCAGCGCGGTCACGTCGCTGTCGGAGCAGTCGACGGCGTAGTCGCCGCCGTTGGCGCGCACGTTCGGGTCCCAGTTCCACTCCTTGCGCGCGATCAGCTCGAAGTCGGGGAAGCCGGCGCGGGCGCGGCCGTAGTCGGGCCAGTCGCCCTGCTCCAGCACGAGCACGGACATGCCGGCCTCGTGGAAGCGCTTGGCGGCGACGGCGCCGGAGGGGCCGGCGCCGACGATCAGCACGTCGGGGCGCTCAGCGGGCATCGGCGCCTCCCTCCGCGACCGCGACGCCGCCGCGGCGGCGCAGCAGCCGCCCGAGCAGCGAGCCCTGCGCGAGCGCGCCGAGCATCAGCGCCAGCAGGATGATCGCGCCGTAGATCGCGTTGACCCAGAACGACGGCACGTCGGAGATCAGCAGGATGTTCTGGATCACGCCGAGCAGCACGACGCCGGTGACGGCGCCGATCATCCGGCCGCGCCCGCCGTTGAGGTCGATGCCGCCGATCACAGCCGCGGCGAAGACGGTGAACATGATGTCCGAGCCCTGGCTGGCGGTCACCGACGCGATCCGCGAGGTCATCAGCAGTCCGGCGAGCGCGGCGAGCATGCCGCTGGCGACGAACAGGCCCCAGGTCAGCCGCTCGATCCGCACGCCGGCCGCTCTGGCGGCGTCGGCGTTGCCGCCCATCGCGTAGATCTGACGGCCCGTGACGGTGTAGCGCATGAACAGACCGCCGGCGAGGAAGACGAGGCCGGCGACCCACACCTCGGCCGGGATCCCGAGGTAGGAGGCGGTCCCGAGGTAGGTGAAGACCTCCGGCAGGCTCGTCAGCGTCTCGCCGCCGGAGACGCCGAGCGTGACGCCCTGCAGCAGGATCAGCATCGCGAGCGTGACGATGAAGGAGTTCAGTCTCAGCTTCGCGACCAGCAGGCCGTTGATCGCGCCGATCGCGCCGCCGATCGCGAACATCGCCACCAGCCCGACCGCGGGCGGCAGGCCGATGCCGGCGCCGCCGGCGGCCTCCGGCACGACGAGCCAGATCGAGACCATCGGCGCGAAGGCGACGAGCGACTGCGCCGAGAGGTCGAAGTGGCCGCCGATGATGATCATCGACGCGGCCGCCGTCAGCACCGCGAGCACGGCGGAGGCGGCGAGCACGTTGGAGAGGATGTTGTCGGTCGTGAGGAACGCGCTGTCGAGCGAGCTGCCGACGATCAGCGCGATCACGATCACGGGCAGCAGCGCCAGCTCGCGCAATGCCCCGAGCCTGACGCTCGGCCGCCGTCGTGGACGTGGTTCGAGGCGTGCCGCGGTCGCGGCCGACGCCTCGGTCGTGGTGTCGGTCACAGCTCTGCTCCTTGCATCGCGGACACGAGGTCCGCCTCGGTCCAGCCTGAGGTCAGTTCGGTGTGGATGCGGCCCTTGAACATCACGACGATGCGGTCGCACAGGACGAAGTCGTCGGGGTCCTCGGAGGCGACGAGCACGCCCGCGCCGCGGTCGAGCACCTCGCCGAGCGTCGTCACGATCGACCCCTTCGCCGAGACGTCGACGCCGGCCGTCGGGTTGACGAGCACGAGCAGGTCGGGGCCGGTCGCGAGCGCCCGCGCCATCACGCACTTCTGCTGGTTGCCGCCGCTCAGCTGCGAGATCTCCTGGCGCGGCGAGGCGGCGACGATCCGCCATTGGCGCGCCAGCTCGCCGAAGACGCGATCGCGCTCGCCGCGCCGGCTGACGCCCGGCAGCACGCCGAGCAGCCGGCGCGCGAGCCGCGGCGCGACGGTCATCGTCGCGTTCTCGCTGACGTCGAGCTGCGGCACGAGGCCGTCGACGTGGCGGTCCTCGGGCACGAAGCCGATACCGGCGTCCAGCGCCGCGGGGACGCTTCCCTGCGCGACCGCGCGACCGCGCACGGTCACCTCGCCGGCCCGCGGCAGCAGCCCCGCGAGCGAGCGCGCGAAGTCGGCCTTGCCGGAGCCCTCGAGCCCCGCGATGCCGAGGCACTCGCCGGCGCGCAGCTCGAACGAGACCGGGCCGACGCGCTCGCCGACGCGCACGTCGCGGACGCTCAGCAGCCGCTCGCCGGACGCGTCGCCGGCACGGGCGCGCGCGGCCGCGGCGGCCGGCGGCTCGTCGCCGACCATCGCCGTCACGAGCGCGTCCATCGGCAGCTCCGCGAGCGGGCTGGTGAGGACGTGGCGCGCGTCGCGCAGGACCGTCGCCGAGTCGCAGACGCGATAGATCTCGTCGAGGTGGTGCGAGATGTAGACGATCGTCACGCCACGCGCGCGCAGCTCGTCGAGCACGGCGAAGAGCCGCTCGGCGTCGGTGTGGTCGAGGCCGGCGGTCGGCTCGTCGAGGATCAGGACGGCCGGCTCGACGACGAGCGCGCGGCAGATCTCGACGACCTTGCGCTGGATCGGCTCCAGCCGCTCGACGGGCCGGTCGGCGAGTCCGCCGATCCCCCACGCGTCGAGGTGCTCGCGTGCCGTCCGCGCCAGCGCCGACCAGTCGATCGGGCCGCCGGCGCGGCGCGGGTAGTGCTGCAGCAGCACGTTCTCGGCCGCCGTCAGCGCCGGGATCAGGCTGGAGCGCTGGAAGACGCAGCCGATCCGCGGATCCTGTCCGCGCAGCTCGTCGCCGGCGACGCGCAGCTCGCCCTCGTCGGCGGTGTCGAGGCCCGTCAGCAGCGAGACGAGCGTCGACTTGCCGGCGCCGTTGCGGCCGAGCAGCGCGCGCGCCTCGCCGCGCGGGATCGAGAAGCTGACGTCGACGAGCGCGCACGTGGAGCCGAAGCGCTTGCTGACGCCCGCGACCTCGATCGCCGGCGGGCCCTGCGGATCCGGGGCCGCGCCCGGATCCGCCGTCGTGGTCGAGATGCCGGACATCGGGCGGCCTATCTCTCGGCGGCCTGGTTGCCCCACAACTCGGGGTCGTCGACCTCTCTTCTCGTCACCACCGGGGTCGGCAGGATGTCGGAGAGGTTGCCGTTCTCCTCGATGATGCGGGAGTCGTGGTCGGTCGGCCCGACTCTGAACTCCTCGCCGTCGATCGCCGCCTTGACGTAGTGCGCGGCCCATCTGGCGTAGCCGCCGAGCGGCTGCGAGACGAGCGCGTCGACGTAGCCTCTGCGGACCTGCTCGAGGCCGAACGGCGTCCCGTCGATCGTGACGAGCGGGATGTGCCCGTCGCTGCCGACCGGCTGCAGGCGGCCGAGCCGCTCGAGCACCTTCAGCACGCCGGGCAGCATCGCCGCGTCGCTGGCGAGGAAGACGGCGTTGACGTCTCTGTCGGTGCTGAGCACGGTCTGCGCCGCGGTCGTCGCCTTCTCCTGCAGCCAGTCGGTCGGCTTGGAGACGACGGCGATGCCGGGGAACTGCTCCTTCATGCAGTCGTTGAAGCCCTTCGTGCGCTCCTGGCCGCCGATGCCGTCGAGCGCGCCCTGCAGCTCCAGCACCTTGCCCCTGCCGTCGAGTGCGGCGCCGATGCTCTCGCACGCCTGTCTGCCCATCAGCTCGTTGTCGCCGCGCACGACCATCGCGACCTTGCCCGACGACGGGCCCTGGTCGATCGCCACGACCGGCACGCCCTTCGCCTCGGCGCGGTCGAGCGCCGGCTTGATCGCGCCGCTGTCGAGCACGATCATCTCGATCCCGTCGACGCCCTGACCGAGCATCGTCGTGACGTCGGTGATCTGCTTGGCGGGATCGTTGTTGGCGTCGGTCGGGGACTGGATGTCCAGCCCGGCCGCGTCGCCGCCGAGCTTCACCTGTCTGGCGAGGACGACGCGGTAGGCGTCACCCAGCGAGGTCGTCGAGTACCCGACCTTCGGCGTGTCGCCGCCCGATCCGCCACCGCTGCCGCCGTCGTCGCTGCTGCTGCCGCACGCCCCCAGCGCGATCGCGACGCCGACGCTCGCGACGACGGCCAGGCCGCCGCGCCAGCTGCTCGTTCTCACCACTTCAGTCCACCTCCGGGCGTGGTGAATCCACGCCGTTGTCACCGTGACTCACCCTCGGCGAGTCTGTTAACGGGGGTCTCTCCTCACCCCTGTGCTGCCGGGGTGCGAGCACTGTATACCGCTGGATACAAAGCTGTCAAGAACTTTGTGTTCAACCGCATACCACGGTATACAGTGTCACGGTGAAGCACGCCCGCGCACATGCCCGCGCAGACGCGGGCGTGCTCGCGGCACGTTCCGGATACCCAGGAGGCTCGACGAATGCACGTGTGGGAGACGACGGTCGCCGACTGCTGCGCCATCGCGTGGCGGGAGGCGCCGGCGCCCGTGCGGGCGCGCGCCGCGCTGCTGCTCGCCGACACCGTCGGCGCGATGGTCGCGGGCGCGCGTGAGCCGCGGTACGCCGCGCTCGAACGAGCGCTGGCGGAACAGCACGGGCGCGCGGACGGCGCGGCGCTGTTGCGGAGCGCCGCGCGTGCCGCCGCGCCCGCCACGGCGGCCTCCGCCACGGCGACCGCCACCGCGTCCGCCGCAACCCTCGCCGACGCGCCGCGCGTCGACGCCGAAGCGGCCGCCTTCGCCTACGGCACCGCGGCCACCTGGCTGGAGCTCGACGAGGCGGCCGCCGCCGGCGTCCACGCGGCGGCGCACGTGCTCGCAGCGGTGCTGGCCGTCGCCCAGGCGCGCCGGCTGCCTGGCGCGCGCCTGCTCGACGGCTTCCTCGCCGGCTACGAGACGACCGCCGCGCTGGCCGAGCTGCTGCCGGCCGTCTACCCGCTTCACCCTCACGCCGGCCTGGCCGGGGTCGGTGCGGCCGCCGGCGTCGCCGTCGCGCTCGGCCGCGACCCGCTGCCGGCCGCCCGCATCGCCGGTTCGCTGCCGGTCGCGACGACCTGGGACGCCTGCTTCGAGGGCGCCACCGCGCGCCATGCCTTCGCCGGCGCGGCGGCGGCCGCGGCGGTGCGCGCGACGACGCTCGCCGAGGCCGGCATGAACGGCTCGGCCGGTGCCGTCGAGACGCTGTTCGGAACGCTGCTCGGCGGCGAGCGCGCCGGCCACCGCCCGGCCCCGGCGCGGCTGCCGCGCCCGCGCCTGCTCGGCAGCACCGTCAAGCAGCATGCCGCCTGCCTCACCTGCCACACGGCGATCGAGGCGGCGCTGGCGCTCGTGCCGCAACTGCCGCGCGGCGGCGCTGCCCAGATCGAGGCGGTGCGCGTCGCGACCGTGCCCGAGGTCGCCGACAAGGTCGACCGCCAGGCGCGGGCGAACGAGCTTTCGACGAAGTTCTCACTCCAGTACGCCGTCGCCGCTGCCCTGTCTCACGGCCGCTCGGACCCGCCCGCGTTCGTCCACGACGCGGCCGTCGCGCGGCTCGCCGGGCGCGTCACCGTCGAGGTCGACCCCGCGCTGCCGACCGGCGCCCACGCGATGCCCGCCCGCGTCGTCGTGCGACTGCGCGACGGCAGCGAGCGGACGCACGAGGTCCTGGAGATCCCCGGCAGCGCCGCGCGCCCGGTCGCGGTGCCGGCGATCCGCGCGAAGTTCCGCGCGGCCGGCGGCAGCGCCGCGCTGTACGAGCGCCTGCTCGCGCTCGACGACCTCGCTGACGCGCACGACCTGCTGCGCGCGGACATCGGCGCAGCCCCCGCGCCCGAGGCCGCCGCTCCTGACGCCACCACGCCGGCAGCGGCCCCCTCGCCCGACGCCGGCGCCCCTGCCGGCGACCCCTCCACCGCGGCCGAGCGTGCGCTGCTGCTGGAGGCCGTGCGCGCCGCGAGCGACAACGCCGCCGCCGGCCAGCGGCCGTTCGCCGCGCTCGTCGTGCGCGACGGCACCGTGATCGGCCGCGGCGCCAACAGCGCGCTGCGCGACGGCGACCCGGCCGCGCACGCGGAGGTCAACGCGATCCGCGCCGCCTGCGCCGCGATCGGCAGCGAGGACCTGGCCGGCGCGACGCTCGTGACGAGCGCCGAACCGTGCCCGATGTGCCACGCGCTGTCGGTCCTCGTCGGCATCCGGCGGATCGCCTACGCGGCGCCCAGAGAAGCCTCCGCACGGGTCGGCTTCACGCTCTCGCCGGCAGCCGCGACGCAGCAGCGGGCGCTGCGCGCGACCGGCGTCGACGTCGTCGCGCACGTTCCGACGCCCGGCGCCGAGGCGCCGTACGCGCGACCGATCAGGCCGCGGAGCGGCGGCCGCTGAGCAGCCGACCTATCCGCGACAGGCCGATGCCTGCACGGCGACCGGTCCGCTGAGCAGCCCTCCGAGCGAGGGGCGAGGACGCGGGTCCGGATCCGGCACGACGTAGCCGCTGCGCTCGGTGTAGCTCCACCTCGCACCGTGGCGGGCGATCTGCTCGACCGCGCTGAGCAGGCGGTCGACGTCCTCCGCGCTGGTGCCGACGCCGATGCTGGCGCGGACAGCGTGCCGGCAGCCGTCGTCGCGGGCGGCGAAGTGCTCCATCAGCGGGTGCGCGCAGAAGGAGCCGTCACGCACGCCGATGCCGTGCTCGGCTGAGAGCGCCGCCGCGAGCAGCGCGGGATCGACGTCGGCGACGTTGAAGCTCACGACGCCGACGCGGTCGTGGCCGCGCTCCCAAAGCTCGTGGGTGCGCACGCCGGCGATCGCATCGAGGCCGGTGAGCAGCCGCTCGAGCAGCTCCTGCTCGTGGGTCTGGATGCGCTCCCAGCCGGTCTCGCCCAGCGCGCCGACCGCGGCGGCGATCGCGACCGCGCCGAGCGCCGCCGGGGTGCCGGCCTCGTGGCGGGCCGAACCGGTCGTCCATTCGACGCCGTCCGCGGTGACGGCGCGCACCGCGCCGCCGCCCGCGAGGTACGGGCGCGCCACGTCGAGCCAGTCCGCGCGTCCGACGAGGACGCCGGCACCGTACGGCGCGTAGACCTTGTGGCCGGAGAAGGCGACGTAGTCGACCTCCCAGGCGGCGATGTCGATCGGGCGGTGAGCCGCCAGCTGGGCCGCGTCGAGCGCGACCCGCGCTCCGTGGCGGTGCGCGACACGGGCGATCTCCTCGATCGGCCAGACCTCGCCCGTCACGTTCGAGGCGCCCGTCACCGAGACGAGCGCGTTGCGTCCGCCGAGCGCGCGCAGCTCTGCCTCGAGCGCCTCGAGCGCGTCGGCGGGGCTCGCCGGAACCGGCAGGTGGCGCACGTCGCCGCGCCGCCACGGCAGCAGGTTCGCGTGGTGCTCGCCGACGAACGTCAGCACCGTCGTGTCTGCCGGCAGCGCCGCCGCCAGCAGGTTGAGCGCGTCGGTCGTGTTGCGCGTGAAGACGACCAGGTCGTCCTCGCGCGCTCCGACGAACTCGCGCGTGATCTCTCGCGCGCGCGTGTACGCCTCGGTGCTGACGAGCGAAGCGAAGCCCGCACCGCGATGCACGCTGCCGTAGTACGGCAGCAGCTCCGCCACGATGTCGGCGACCTGCCTCAGCGCCGGAGCACTCGCAGCGACGTCGAAGTTCGCGTAGCGGACCCATTCGCCCCCGACGAGCGGCACGTCGAGGTCGCCGCCGACGAGCGCCAGCAGGCGCTCGTCGGCATGTGCATGCATCTGCGGTGCGGGCATGTACTACTTGACCTTGATCGAGGCCCCGGTGGTCTTGGCGGCCGCGTAGCGCGCGTCACCCGACCACGTGATCGTGACCTTCCAGGTGCCGCGTGCCAGCTTCGGCACCTTCAGCGTCACCGTGCCGCGCGACAGTCTGCCGCTGATCGTCTTGGTGAGCTTGCCCTTCTTGAGCGTGAGCTTGATTCTGCCGGTGGCCTTCGCGCCGCCCTTCGGCGAGGTGATCGTCACCTTGTAGGTGCCGCCCTTCTTGCGCGTCGGGGCCTTCGCGACGCCGCCCGCGAGCTTTCTGGCCTTGACTCTTCTGACGATCGGCTTCGTGTCGACCGGCGGTCTCACGACCGGCGGAACGACGACCGGCGGCACCACGACCGGCGGCACGACGACCGGCGGGTCCTCTCTTCTCGGATCCTCTCTCTGAGTGTCCGGGACGTACGTCGGCAGCTCGGCGAAGAAGACCTCCGCCGCGCGGACGGCCTTCTGACCGAAGGCGACTCGGCTCCAGGTGTCGGTGACGGTGGTCTTACGGTCCTGCGCGATGCTCCAGGCGCCCACGACCGTCGTCAGGGCTCTGACGAGCGAGTCGTCTCTCGGGGTGGCCTCGTACGCGGCGATGAACGCTGTCCGCGCCGCGGCGAGGTTGGCCGGCGCCGCCCCGCCAAGGGTCGCCAGTGCGTCCGACAGTGCCGCCGGGCTGATGTCGACAGCGTCGACAGCGGTGCTGCCGTCGACGTCCACGGAGGAGGGTCTGCCGCCGCTGGCGGCGATGTACTCCACCTCTGCCTTGTCGCCGTCGACGAGGTACTCCGCGTCGTCGGTGTCGATCGCCGAGTTCGGGATCACCGTCGCCACGTCGGTCTGCCACGAGAACGTCGCCAAGTGGCCGTTGATTCTCGACCAGACCGGTGCGTTGGCCGGGAGCGACACGTTCGAGAGGCCGAGCTGACCGGCCTGCGGATTGACGTACCACCAGTTCGACATGAACTCTCTGTACGTGGACGTCCCGGTGCTGGAGATCCACTGCCGCGTGACGCCGCCATGCGGGCCGTCGGCGACGCTGCCCTTGTAGCCGATCAGGTAGGGCACCTGGAGCTTCTTCGTCGTGACCAGCTGGTTGGTCGTTCTGCCCTCGCGGTAGTACGTCACCGGGTTGCCTGCCCCGTACTCCGTGACCGCGTTGCCGAGGTAGTGGTCGAACAGCTCGCCGTAGATGAAGCTGGCGTTGGCGTTCGTCACCCCGCCGCCCACGGCGGTGTTGCGCGACTGGAGCGGGTTCGCCGAGCTCGTTGCTCCGCCGCCGACCGTCGCGCCGTCGAGCACGGTGTCGAAGTTGAAGACACGGACGTCGTTCTGCTGCGCGTACTTGTTGATCGCGGGGAGGACCGGCCGGGTGTTGGTGCACCACGTGCCGCCGAAGAAGACGATCGTCTCCTTGCCCACGGTCTTGTCGTGCTCCAGCAGGTGGACGAGCTCCGGGTATGTGACCTGCTCGATCCGCCAGTCGTCGGCGTCGTCGGCGTCGGTGAGGACGGGGACGTCGACGCCCTGATAAGTGTTTCTGGACGCGAGTCTCTGCCGCGCGTTCGCGGCCGACTTCCACCAGGCGAACTGGTCGGACGCGGCGAGGTTGCCGGCGCCCACGGTGTTGATCGCAGTCGTGACGTCGGCGCGCGCCCCGGCCGAGTCGGCCTTGTCGGTCAGGTCGACCCAGGAGGCGATCTTCGACGCCTGACCGCCCGTGGTCCGGTCCTTGTTGTAGACGAAGAAGTAGCTCTCCGTGACGTCCGCGGGCTGGTCGATCGCCGAGTAGTCGTAGAGCGCGCCGCCGTTGCTGTTGCCGACCTCCGTGCTCTGGCCGGCGGTGGCGCCGGCGTCGTTGACGGTGGTCGTTCTCGTCGCGGTGGTGATCTTCGTCGTGTCGGCGCTGACGACGCCGCCGTTGCTGGTGACGGTCGAGGTCACGCCGTTGCCGAGGTGTCTAGCGACGAGGTGGCGCCACGCGTCGCCATACGTCGTCTGCGATCTATCGGGCAGCGACGTGATGCCGGCGGGGTTGCGGATGTCGAGGTTCGGCTGCGTGACGTTGCCGACCTTGGCGTTGCCCGAGAGGTTCGGGTTGAACCAGTAGACCCGCTGGACGTTGGCGGCGTCAGCGGCCGCCTCGACGTCCCGCGCGCGGGCCGCGAAGCTGCCGTCGGTGGCCGGGTCGCCGATCAGGACGGGGTAGTTGCCCGACTGCTGCAGCAGCCAATGCAGGTGGTCGTACGTGACCGACTCGATCGCCGGGTCGGTCTCGCTGCTCGGCAGGCCGAGCACGTCCTGCAGGTAGAGCGCGGAGGTGTATCTGGTGGTGTCCGCGGTGCGCAGCGGCGCCGCGCTCGCGTTCGTCGCGGCGACCGCGAGGGGAGCGATCGCTGCCAGCACGGCAGCCGATCGCGTCCAGCGTCTGGAGAGCTTCACTGGCTTTCTCTCGTCTCTTGGTGTGTGGTGGGTGGGAGCCGGGGACTTCGCGGGGACGAGGTCAGGCGGTGGTCAGGTGGGCGTGCCGGCTCCGCGCCGGCCGAGGATCGAGCGCTTGCCGAAGCCGAGCAGGAAGGCGAGGCCCGCCAGGCCGGCGAGCGCCGCCAGGATCACCGCGCCGGCCGCGCGCGTGTCGCCGACGTCCGCGGGCGAGCTCGCCAGCTCGTAGTCGGCCGCCGCCTCCGGGTTCTGGGTCCCGGAGCCGTCAGCGGAGGCGGGCGTCGGCGTCTCGCCGCCGGCGGTCGACGCGGCCGCTCCGGCAGCGGCGCCCGCCCCGGCGCCGTCGTTGCCGCCGCCGTCATTGCCGGCGCCGCCCGCGGGCGCACCGGTCGCGGCGTCGTCGTTGGAGTCGGCGCCCTTCGCCGTCGAAGCGCCCGAGCTGGCGTTGCCCGCGGCTGCCGGGCTCGAGGTGCCCGTCGTCGTGGTCTGCGAGGAGCTGCCGCCGGTCGTCGTTCTCGTCGTCTTCGTGCCGGAACCGGAGGTCTTGGTGCCCGATCTCGAAGAGGTCTTCGTGCCGGAGCCCGAGGTCTTCGTGCCCGATCTCGACGTCGTCTTCGTGCCGGTTCTCGAGCTCGTCTTCGTGCCGGAGCCCGAGGTCTTCGTGCCCGATCTGGACGAGGTCTTCGTACCGGTGTTCGTCGGGGTGGGGCTCGACGGCGTCGGGCTTGACGGCGTCGGGCTCGACGGCGTGGGACTCGACGGCGTCGGGCTCGACGGCGTGGGACTCGACGGCGTGGGGCTCGACGGTGTCGGATCCGACGTTCTCGGCGTCTCCGTGCCGGGGGTTCTCGACCCGGGGTTCTGCTGATCGAGCCAGGTTCTGTACGAGCTGATCCGATCCCACTCGGTCCAGTCGGCCTTGGAGATCAGGTTGCCGTCGTCGTCGTAGTACTTGATCTTGTTCTGCGCGAAGTCGTACTGAATGTTGGGGATCGGCGTGCAGGCGACGTCGTCGTACCCGGGCAGCGTGTCCTCCCCGTCGTGGTACTCCTGGCCGCCGATCGTGACCGTGATCGGAGCGGGGTTGTTGGCCGGGTTCGTGACCGCGGCATGCGCGGCGGGTGCCGCCCCGAAGAGGGCGACGCTCAGCACGGCGCCGCCGAGGGGAACGCCGGCCGCGCGCGTCCAGCGGTTGGAAGGCTTCACTGTCCGTTTCTCCTGTCGATTCCGTTCTGGGAAGTTCCGTGCGCGGGGGCGGCCAGCTCCTCCGTCCCCCAGTAGACCCGCGGGTGGTGCTGCGCCGGGCTGGGCGGCGGCTGCCACGTCGGATCGGGCGCGCCCTCGTACGGGACCGAGCGCGGCCAGGTCAAGGCGGGGGCCGGCTGCTGGTGCGGGGTCCCGGGCGGCGGCGGCCCGGGAGGTTGCTGCCACCCCGCGGCCGGGAGCGCGGCGTAGGCCCCGGCGTAGGCGCCGACGGGGATGCGGTTGCGCACCGCCTCGGCCTCCTCCACCGTCTCCGACTCCGCCAGCTCGTCGTCGTCGACGAACTGCGTGCGGCCGGCGAAGATGTCGTCGTCGAGCAGCCCCGTCTGCCGCGCCACGACCGTGGCGCTCACGGCCGCGGCGGTGACGTTGTTCATCGTCCGCGCCATGTCGGCGATGATCGAGATCGGGATCGTCGCTGCTACGAACTCGAGCGGCAGTCTCGCCGCCGACAGCACGGTGGCGGCCGCGACGGTCGCCGCGCCCGGCACGCCGGCCGTGCCAACCGAGACGATCACGGCCAGCAGCGCAAGCACGACGTAGTCGCCGGCCGAGTAGGAGAGGCCGTAGGCGTTGATGCCCCAGACAGCCACCATGATCGGCCAGATGCCGGCGCAGCCGGGCATGCCGATCGTGGTGCCGAGCGGCGCGGTGAAGTGCGCGATCTCCGAGTGGACGCCGACCTCGCGGGTCAGCCGCGCCGTCGTCACCGGCAGCGTGCCGACGCTGCTCTGGGTGCTGAACGCGGTCAGCTGGGCCGGGAAGATCTTGCGGAAGAACGCGATCGGCGAGACGTTCGCGAACGCCGTCAGGATCGCCCCGTTGATGACGAAGGCATGCACGAAGCAGGCGATCCAGACGAGCACCAGCAGCCCGACGAGCGACTTGAAGCTCTCGCCGAGGTTCGTGCTGCTGCCGACCATGTCGGCCGTCAGCGCGACGACCGCGTACGGCGTGAGCCGGATGACGTAGCCGACGGCCTTGAAGATGACGAGCTTGAGCGCCTCGGCGCCGTCGCGGAAGGCGCGGACCTGCGCGAACTCCTTCTCGGCGATCGCGAGGTAGGCGACCGACACCGTGACCGCGATCAGGATGATCGGGATCACCTGGTTGGCGCTGAAGCTCTGTATGACGTTCGTCGGGAAGAAGCCGACGAGCACCTCGCTGAAGTCCTGCACCTGGCCTTGGATCGCGTCGGTCGAGAGCCCGCCGAGCTGGTAGCTGACGTCCTTGCCCGGTTGGAACGTCAGCGCCAGGCCGAGCGCGAGCGCGACGCCGAGGGCGTTGCTCAGCAGCAGCCAGAAGACCGAGCGCAGGCCGATGCTGCGCAGCTTCGCGATGCTGCCGAGCCCCGTGATCGCCGAGATGATCGCGACCAGGATCAGCGGCGCGACCGTCGCAAGCAGGAGGTTGATGTAGATCTGGCCGATCGGCTGGATCGTCTCGACGTGCGCTCTGGCGACGATGCCGATCGGGATACCGACCGCGAGCGCCAGCAGCGCGATGAGGCTGAAGTTGAGGCGACGCTTGCGCAGGTACCAGATGACGACCCAGCTCAGCGCTACCGCGCCGAGTGTCGCCAATCCTGGACCGTCGAGATTCATGATGCCGTCGTCCTCCGTCGTGCCTGTTCGATGCTGTTCGAAGCTTCGGGGTCGGTTAAACTACACCAAACTGATCGGGTTTGTCAGGTCTAGTGCGAAAGTGTCACACTCCGTCTCCTGCCTCGCCGGCTCCCGACCGGCGCGGAGCTGAATTTCTTGACGCCCGACTCACGAGTGATGCCATGAGCCAGACCCCGTCCTGTCGCACCTGCGGCGCCTCGCTGGCGCCCGACCAGCGCTACTGCCTCAGCTGCGGAACGCGCGTGGCGGCGCCGCGGCTCGACTTCCTGGCCGAGGCCGAGCGGGCGGAGGCGGCGGGGCGGCCGGATGGCGCGGCCGGGGCCGCCGGCGCCGGCGCGCCGGGCGGCGTCGCGG
>NZ_JAWSTH010000120.1:0-18407 GCF_033542075.1 Conexibacter stalactiti | reverse complement strand
GCCGCGGCGGTCGAGCGGGCGCCGTCGGCGCCGCGCTCGCTGGCGGCCGCCATCTGCTCGGCGGCGCCGCGCGCGTCGGCGACCGCGGCGACCTGCTCGCCGGCCCCGTCGGCGACGTCGGCGACCGCGCCGGCGATCTCGTTCAGCGTGCGGCCGGTCTCCTCCGAGCCGTCGGCGGTCTGAGCCGCGGCGCCGGCGACGCGCGCGGTGCTGCGCGCGATCTCCTCCAGCATCTGCCGCATCCGCTCGCGCGTCGCCTCGTAGCCGTCGATCGAGCGGTGCGCCTTCGCCAGCATCGCGTCGAAGATCGCGGCCAGCTCGCCGTCACGCCGCAGCGGCTCGGTCGCCGGCCGCGCGGCGACGGTCAGGTCGCCCTCGCTCATCGCCGCGAGCGCGTCTTCGAGCGCGGCGAGGTCGTCCTGCTCCAGCCGCCGCATCGCGGCGACGAGCGCCTCCAGCGAGGAGTGGTCGCCGAGCGCGGCGCGCAGCTCGGTGCGCATCGCCTCGTAGACGGCGACCGACTGCGCGGTGCGCTGGCGGATCGCTTCGAGGTCGTCGGCGATCTCGCCCAGCTCGTCGCGCGAGTCGCGCCGCAGCTCCGGGGTCGTGAGCGCGACGGCGACGGTCAGGTCGCCGTTGCGGACTGCTTCGAGGCCGCCGCCGAGCGCGGCGACGTCGTCGTCGCGCAGCGAGCGCAGCGAGGTCAGCGCCCGCCGCACGGCGCGGCGGACGTTCGCGTAGAAGCCGAGGAAGAGGTAGATCGCGACGAGCACGCCGGCGAGCGCGACGAGCGTGACGCGCCGCTCGTCGGCGCGGAAGCCGTCGATGCGCGTCACCAGCAGGCGGTCGAGCGCGCCGGGCAGGTCGCGCTGGAAGGCGGCGAGCGCGTCGGCCGCGGCGGTGCTGCGCTGCGCGGCGCCGGCTCGCACGTCCTCGCCGCGGACGGCGCGGTCGAGATCGGTCATCGTCGCGCCGAGCGCGGCGACCGCGCCGTCGAGCGTGTCGCTCAGCGACGGCTCCAGGCGGCCGTCGGCAGTGCGCGCGAAGGCGGTCTCGAAGCCGCCGCGGGTGGCGGCGAGCGTCGAGCGGACGGCGCCCTGGTCGAGCGCGAGCGCGATGCGGTCGTCCTCGACGGCGGCGATCGTGCCGAGCGCGGCGGCGTGGCCGGCGCTGTCGAGCAGCGTCGGGACCGTCACCACCAGCGCGTTCATCACGTAGTAGGAGTCGAGGTCGGGGTCGAGGATCAGGTTGGAGCCGTCGCCGGCGGCGACGATCAGCGCGTTCGCCTGCGCGGTCAGCTCGCTCCAGCTCGCCAGCGCCGCGCGCGGGCTCGCGGGCGCCGGGCCGTCGAGCAGCGCCTCGGTGCCGTCGCGCAGCGCGCTCCAGGCGCGCGCCGTCGCCAGCTCGCCGCCGAGTCGCGCCTGCACCGCCGCGACCGGCGCCAGCGCCGCGCGGACCGCGTCGGCTCTGCCGGCCAGCGCCGCCGCGGCCTCCGCGTCGCCAGCGGCCGCGCGGACGGCCACGTCACGTGCGCCCGAGAGCGCGATCAGCAGCTCGGAGACCGGGCGCACGTACTCGACGCCGAGCCGCTCCTTCGCGGAGAAGTCGATCTGCGCCCGCTGGTTGGCGCGGTACTCCCACGCGACGTAGCCGAGCGGCGCGAGCATCACGACCGCGATCAGCGCGAACTTCTGCGCGTAGCGCAGCCGCGCCATCAACGCGGCGGCGGGGCGGACGGCGGCGGTCGCGAGGTGTCTCACGCCCGGGTGATCGCCCGCGCGCAGGGGCGCTTGAGACGGGCGGTCCGAGTTCTGGCGCGGTAGCGCTCGCTACGGCCGCCAGAAGGTGCGTGTCAGCAGCACCGCGACGGGCACGATCTCGACGCGGCCGAGCCACATCAGCGCGGTCAGGATCGCGGTCGAGAGGTTGCTGTAGCTGGCGAACGAGCCGTACGGCCCGGCGTCGCCGAAGGCCGGCCCGACGTTGCCGATCGAGGAGGCGGCGGCGCCGATCGCGTCGAAGGCGCTCAGCTCGACCCCGGTCCGCTCCGCGTCGATCACGAGCCCGAGCGAGCCGAGCGCGAAGACGAACAGGTACAGCAGCACGAACAGGACCGTCGAGCGCAGCGCCTGCTCGTCGACGACGATGCCGTTCTTGCGCACCGGCACGACGACGTGGGGGTGGGCCGCCTGCGCGAGGTCGCGCCGCACGATCCGGAACAGCAGCAGGTGCCGCACGACCTTGATCGAGCCGCCGGTCGAGCCGGCGGAGGCGCCGACGAACATCAGCAGCAGCAGCGTGACGGTCGCCAGCGACCCCCACAGCGTGTAGTCGGCGGTCGCGAAGCCGGTCGTCGTCATGATCGAGGTCGCCTGGAAGGCCGACTGCCGCACCGCCTCCTCGCCGGCGTAGTCGCCGCTGCGCAGCAGCTCGGCGAGCAGCAGCGCGGTCGCGACGAGCAGGAAGCCGCCGTACAGCCGCACCTCCTCGTCGCGCAGCAGCTCCTTCGCGCGCTGCTTGAAGATCACGTTGAAGAGGCGCAGGAAGTTGATCCCCGCCACGACCATCACGACGACGAGGATCCACTGCGAGATCGGCGCGAAGGCGGCGACCGACTCGCCCTGCGGCGAGAAGCCGCCGAGCGCCATCGCCGAGGAGGCGTGCGCGAACGCCTGCCACGGCGTCATCGCGGGGTCGAGGCCGAGCCAGCCGACGCTCGCGAGCACCAGCGTCGCGACGAGCGTCAGGCCGACGTAGAGCGACCAGAGGTTGCGCGCGGTCTCGCGGATCGTCGCGCCGAACTTCTCCAGCTCGGTCGGACCGGCCAGCTCCGACTGCAGCAGCCGCCGTCCGCCGACGCGCAGCCGCGGCAGCACCGCGATCGCGAGCACGATGATCCCCATGCCGCCGAGCCAGTGGCTCAGCTGGCGCCAGAACTGCGTCGCCTCGCCCAGCTCCTCGATGCTCGGCACGACCGAGCCGCCGGTCGCAGTGAAGCCCGACATCGCCTCGAAGTAGGCGTCGACCGGCGCCGACAGCTGCGGCTCGCCGGAGAGCACGAACGGAAGCGCGCCGAAGACCGGCACCAGCAGCCACACGAGCGCGATCACGAGGAAGCCCTCGCGTTGGCCGATGCGGTCGGCGCGGCGCTCGTGCGTGAGCCGGTCGAGCAGCAGGCCGGTGCCGCTGGCGGCACCGCCCGCGGCCAGCCACGGCCAGATCGCCTCGCCGGCGAACAGCGCCACCAGCGTCGGCGCGATGAAGGCGAGCCCGACCCATCTCAGGACACCGCCGACGAGGTCGAAGACGGCGCCGAGGTCGACGCCGAGCCGCGAACGGCGCCTCGCCGTCAAAGCGCCGCCTCGACCTCGGCCGTGCGCGTCTGGTCGACCAGCACGATCACGCGGTCGCCCGGCCGCAGGTGCGTGTCGCCGTGCGGGAAGACGATGCTGCCGTCGCGCACGACCGCGCCGATCGTCGAGCTGGTGCGCGGCAGCTCGCGCAGCGGCCGGCCGACCAGTCTGCTCTGCGGCCGCACGACGACGTCGAGCACGTCGAAGCGGTCGTCGTCCATCAGCGCGACCTGGCGCGTGCGCGGATCGTGCGCGAACAGCACGAGCCGCTGCGCGGTCGCCGCGCGCGGGTTGACGGCGACGTCGACGCCGGCCTGCTCGAAGACCTGCGCCGACTGCGGGTCGTCGACGACGCCGATCGTCGTGTGGACGCCGGCGGCGCGTGCGACGACCGCGGCGTAGAGGCTGTCGGCGTCGTCGCCGAGCGCCGCGATCGCGACCTGGGAGCTGCCGATCCGCTCCTCGCGCAGCAGCGTGCGGTCCGACGGCGCGGCGTGGAAGACGCGCGCCTGCGACAGCTCGGCGGCGGCGCGGCGGGCGCGCTCGCCGTCGGGCTCGATCAGGCGCACGCGCAGGTCGTGCAGCAGCAGCTTGCGCGCGATCGCGATCCCCAGTCGCGTCGCGCCGAAGACGACGACGTCCTCGACGACCGGCTCGTCGGGCGCGAGCTGTCTGCTCCACTCGCGCATCGCCTCGGGCGACGCCATCACGACGACGCGGTCGCCCAGCTCGATCCGCTCCTCGCCGCGCGGCAGCAGCAGCGCGTCGCCGCGCACGATCAGCGCGACGCGCGAGTCGGGCGGGATCGGCGCCTGCGACAGCGGCACGTGCAGCAGCGCGCAGGCGTGCGCTCTCTGCTCGACGTCGAACTCGGCGATCACGACGTGGCCGTCGGCGAAGACGTCGGCGACGCGCGCGCCGGGGACGGCGATCGCGTCGATCACCGCGGCGGCCGCCTCCAGCTCGGAGGAGACCATGTAGTCGACGTCGACGACGCCCTCTCTCCACGCCTTCAGGTGCTCGACGTCGGAAGTCCGCACGAGCGTTCTCGTCCGCGGAGAGAGCCGCCGCACGAGCATCGCCGCGACGAGGTTGACCTCGTCGCGCGAGGTCGAGGCGATCAGCAGGTCGGCCGTGCTGACGCCGGCCTCCTCCAGCACACTGCTGCTGGCGCCGTTGCCCTCGACGGTGCGGACGTCGAAGGCGTTGGAGAGCGCGGCGATCCGCGCCGGGTCACGGTCGACGACGGTCAGCTCGTGGTCGTCGAACAGCGCCTCGACCACGGTCATCCCGACGTGGCCCGCTCCCAGCACGATGATCCGCATCGGCGGGAGGCTACGCCGACCGGCGGCGCGGCGGCGCGCGCCGCTCAGCGGGCGAGGAAGCCGCCGTCGGCGACGAGCGTCGAGGCGACGACGTAGGAGGCGTCGTCGGAGGCGAGGAAGGCGATCGCGCGGCCGATCTCCTCCGGCTCGGCGTAGCGGCCGATCGGCGCCGCCGCCCGCGCCGCGCCGCTGAAGATCGCCTCCTCCTCTGCCTCGCTCAGCTCGGCTCTGAAGTTGCTCAGCTGGCTCGTGCGCGTGACGCCGGGCGCGATCGCGTTGACGCGGATCCCCTCGGCCGCGTAGCGCGTGCCGAGCGAGGTCGCGAGCTGCCGCACCGCCGCCTTCGAGACGTTGTAGGCGAAGCTGGAGACGCCGTCGAACTCCTGCCCGACGAAGGCCGAGCCGGAGGAGACGAGCACGATCGCGCCGCCGCCGCGCGCCCGCAGCGCCGGCAGCGCATGCTTGCAGAGCAGGAAGCCGCCGCGCACGTTGACCGCCATCACGCGGTCGAACTCCTCGACGGTCACCTCCTCGACGTCCTTGAAGTGCATCAGGCCGACGTTGGAGACGAGCACGTCGAGGCCGCCGAAGCGTTCGCGCGCGGCCGCGACCAGGTCGACCGCGGTCGCCTCCTCGGCGACGTCGCCGACGAGCGCGTGAGCGCGCCGCGGGCCGAGCTCGCGCGCGAGCGCGTCGAGCCCGGCCCCGTCGACGTCGCCGAGCACCAGCGCCGCCCCCTCGCGCGCCAGCACCCGTGCCGTCCCGCGCCCGATCCCCGATGCCGCCCCGGTGACGATCGCGACCTTGCCGTCGAAGCGCGCCATCCGTTCTCGCCTCAGGCGGCCGGGGTCGGGGCCGGCGCGGGCGCGGCCGCCGGCTCCGCTCCCGGCACCGCCGCCGCCGGGTCAGCCGCCGCCACGAACGCCCGCGCGCTCTCCAGCGACGCCGTCGCCCGCACCAGCCGCTCCGGCTCGGCGAAGGTCGCGCCGAAGGCGTCGGCGACGGCGCGTGAGCCGGCGGAGGCGCCGAGGATCAGCTGCGCCGGCTCGCCGGGCGGCTCCAGCAGCAGGTTCGAGAAGGCGACGAAGTACTGCCCCTCGCGCTCCCAGAAGTCGTCGAAGGTCGCCTGGTACCAGTCGCCGCTCACGTCGTCGCCGTCGTGCTCGCGCAGCGCGCGCAGCAGGTGGTCGACGCCGTGCGTGGCGCAGTTGCCGCCCTGGCCGGCGACCGGGTCGTTGACGATCGTCACGTCGCCGAGGCCGAAGACCTCGCCGCCCGAGGGCAGCGTCGCGACGGGGTGGCGCACGCACGGCCGCAGCGCCCCGCGCAGGAAGGCGCGTTCGTCGGTCAGCGTCAGCGCCGTCACCGCGTCGGCCTCCCAGGCGGCGAAGCGCGTGACGATCTCCTGTGCGACGGCGACGGCGCTCGCACCGTCGGTGACCTGGTCGAGCAGGTCCATCTCGGAGCCGGGCAGCGCCTCGATCAGGATCGTCCGCACGGCGCGGTCGTCCTTGTGCACGTTGGGGCCGAGGAAGATCTCGCCGAGGCCGGGACGGAAGCAGAAGGAGATGCGGTCCTGCTGCTCGGGCCGCAGCACCTTCATCCCGTCGAACATCGCGATCATCAGCCTGCGCTGCGGGCGGTCGTAGACGGTGCGCGCCTCGTCGACGGCGAACAGCCTCGACAGCTCGCCCTTTCCAGCCGCGACGAAGACGGACTCGCCGCGCGCGGTCAGCTCCTCCAGGTCCGCGACGGTCGCGGCGCGGTGGACGACGCGCCCGCCGCGCGCGGCGAACCGCTCCAGCAGCAGCGCGTACTTGAGCCGCAGGTCGATCGCCGTCGCCGGCGCCTCGAAGTCGCCGAGGAAGGCGAGCGCGACCTCGCTGCCGTCGAGCGAGAGCGCGAAGTCGACGCCAGCTGAGCGGTTGTCGGTGAGGCCGTCGTAGACGTCGATCCCGGCGGCGGCCTCCATCGCCACCGAGCGCTGCTGCAGCGTGTGGCTCGACAGCAGGCCCATCGCGCGGTACTCGTCGGGCGTGCGGTCGGTCAGGATCGTCACCTCCCAGCCGTCCTTCAGCAGGCCGAACGCGAGGTGCAGGCCGCCCTGGCCCGCTCCGACGATCGTGGCGCGGCGCGTCGTGGTGCTCACAGTGCTTCTCCAATTCGGCGGTAGGCACGGTCGAAGTAGACGAGCGGGTGCTCGCCGCGGTCGCTGCTCGTCGTCCCCAGCACGTCGCCGACGACCAGCGTGTGGTCGCCGACGTCGAACTCCTCGCGCACGCGGCAGTCGAGCGCGACGAGCGCGCCGCTGACGCGCGGCGGCCGGCCGGCGTCGGCGGCGTCGGCGGGATGGCGGACGCAGTGGTCGTCGAGCCACTTCGGCGCGCCGGGGCGCGCGGCCAGCTCGGCGACGTGCTTCTGGTCGGCGCCGAGCACGTTGAGGCCGAAGCGGCCGTGGTCGCGGATCGCGGCGCGGCTGCGCGTGCGACCGTGCAGCGAGACGAGCACCAGCGGCGGCTCGGCGGACACGGCGCAGCAGGCGGTGACGGTCATCCCCCAGGGGCGGCCGTCGACCTGCGTGGTGACGACGACGAGGCCGCTGGCGAGCTGCTTCATCGCGCTGCGGAAGGCGGTCGGGTCGACGGACATGGGCCGACCCTACGAGCGCGGCCGCGCCCCGCCCAGACCTGCGATGCGGCAACTGCGGCGGGGTCCCTCAGATGGGGGATGCGCCGAGCGCCAGCCGCACCAGCTGCACGCGCGAGCCGACGCCGAGCCGGCCGTAGATCCGCTTCAGATGCTGGCGCACGGTGTGCGGGCTGAGCACCAGCCGCGCGGCGATCTCGCGGTCGCTGAGGCCCTCGACGACGAGCTGCGCGACCTCGCGCTCGCGCGGCGTCAGCAGGCTCCAGGCGGCCAGGGGGACGGGCGCCGCGCCGGGCTGCGCTGCCCCGCCGCCGCCGGCGCTGACGCGCAGCGACAGCGCCGCGACGAGCGCGCCGTCGCCGAGTGCGCGCACGTCGGCGCGCAGCTCCGCGACCGCGCCGGCGCGCTGCTCGGCAGCCGACCCGTCGAGCAGCCGCACCGGCAGCGCGCTCGTCCAGCCGGCGCGCGCGCCGGCAGGACGGCTGACGAGGTCGTACAGCAGCGCCTCGCCATCTTCGATCCGCGCCAGCAGCGCGACCGCGGCGCGGTTGGCGAGCGGCTCGGCCGCCTCGGGATCGACGATCGCCAGCGCCGAGGGGGAGAGGTCGAGCGCGCCGCGCAGCTGAGCGGCGCGGGCGGTCGCGCGCTCGCGCACCCGCAGCGCGGCGGCGGCCAGCCCGACGACGGCGGCGACGAGCGCGATCTGTCGCAGCTCCTGCTCGCCGAGCCGGCGTCCCTCGTCGTGGTCGGCGAAGTTGAGCGTGCCGAGCCGTTCGCCGCCGGCGACGATCGGCGCCTGCACGACGTTGACCATCCGGTGCAGGCGGGCGGCGGCGCGGTAGGTGTCGCAGCCGCGCCACTGGTCGAGCGACATCAGCGCGAGGTTGTAGGCCGGCTCGCCGGCCTCCAGCGCCCGTTCGAGGACGGGGTCGGCGCCGCGCCCCATCCGCTCGTAGCGCGTCAGGAAGCTGTCGCTGACGTTGGCGGCCGAGATCCGCTCGGGCGTTCCGGTGGCGGCGTCGATCAGGTAGATCGCGCGCATCGGCAGCGGCACGAGCGCCGCCGCCTCGGCGTGGAAGACCCGTTCGAGCGCGGGGAAGCCGTCGGCGGCGGCGAGCGCGCGGGCGAAGCCGACGAGGCGGGCGGCCGACGCGTCGGCGTGCACGGCGCTGGGCGGCAGCGCCGTCGTCTCCGTCTCTCTCGTCGTCGCCATGCGCCGACCTCCCACGCGGGCGGCGAGACGGGCGCCGCCACGGATCGTGACCCAAGTTGATCACATATACCGTGACGCTCGCACGGCGTCAATCGGGCGATTCCCGCGCGTAGGCGCAGCGGGCGCGCGACGCGGGGCGTCGCGCGGGGTGGCCGCTAGTACAGCGCGGCGGCCAGCCGGCGGCGGCCGTCGCGCGCGAGGTCGCTGCCGGCGCCGAGCTGGTCGAGCAGGCCGACGACGACCTTGCGGATCTCGTCTCTGGCGCCGTCGGCGGCGGGAATCGCGTCGATCAGCAGCGCCAGCGCGCGCTCCTGGTCGCCGCCGTCGAGCGCGGCGAACGCCTCCGACAGGTCCGGTTCGCCGCCCTGTTCCAGCCCGATGCGGGCGGCGAGGCCCTCGGCGCCGAAGTCGCCCGGCGCGCGCTTGGCCAGCTCCAGCGCCGCCTCGGACTCGCCGCGGCCGTGCAGGATCCGCGCCAGCGGCACGAGCGCGTCGGCGCGGTTGGGCTCCAGCTCCAGCGCCCGCTTCAGCGACGCCTCGTCGCCGGCGGCGACCAGCCCGTCGACCTCGGACGGGACGAGCCCGTCGAAGAAGCGCTCGACCTGCACCGGCGGCTGCGCGCCGACGAACTCGTCGGCGACTCTGCCGTTGACGAACGCCTTCACCGCGGGGATGCCCTGGATCTGGAATGCCTGCGAGATGCCGGGGTTGGCGTCGGTGTCGATCTTCGCCAGCGCGACCTTGCCCTCGCGCGCGTTGGCGGCTCTCTCCAGCACCGGCCCCAGCTGCCGGCACGGCCCACACCACTCGGCCCAGAAGTCGACGACGACCGGGATCGTGTGGGAGCGCTCGATGACTTCTCTCTGGAAGTCCTGTTCGGTGACGTCGAAGACCATGTCTTGACTGTAGCCGCGCGGCGGCTGCGAGCGCGGTTCCGCTATCACCTCCGCCCATGAGCGAATTCAGCGTCGAGCGCGACGGGGTCGTCCTGCGCGGTGGGGACGAGGGGGAGGGGACGCCGGTCGTGCTGCTGCACGGGCTGACGGCGACCCGCCGCTACGTCGTGATGGGGTCCAAGACGCTCGAGCGCGGCGGCCATCGCGTCGTCGCCTACGACGCGCGCGGCCACGGCAGATCGTCGCCGGCGCCGGTGCCCGGCCTCGAGGGCTACGGCTACGACGTGCTCGCGCGGGACCTGGGCGCCGTGCTCGACGCCGCCGGGCTGGAGCGCGCGGTGCTCGCCGGCGCCTCGATGGGCGCTCACACGCTGCTGCGCTTCGCGCTCGACGCGCCCGAGCGGGTCGCCGGGCTGGTCGTCGTGACGCCCGCCTACGACCCGGTCGCGCAGGACGACCCGAAGCGGCTCGCCTACTGGGATCGCCTCGCGCAGGGCCTGCGCGAGGGCGGGATCGAGGGCTTCGTCGAGGCCAACCGCGTCGAGCGGATGCCGGCGGCGTGGCAGGAGACGATCCGCACCGTGCTGCGCCAGCGGCTCGCCCAGCACGACTCGCTGGCGGCGGTCGCCGACGCGCTCGACGCCGTCCCGCGCTCGCGGCCGTTCGACACGCTGCACGACCTCGCCGAGCTGGAGGGGATCCCGGCCGTCGTCGTCGCCAGCCGCGACGAGGCCGACCCCGGCCACCCCCTCGAGATCGGCGAGGCGTACGCCGCCGCGATCCCCGGCGCGCGCCTGCTGGTGGAGGAGGAGGGCAAGTCGCCGCTGGCCTGGCAGGGTGGTCAGCTGTCGCGCGCGATCGCAGAGCTGGCGGCGCAGACGGCGGTCTGAGCGGGCCTGAGCGCGCCCGCCGGAGGGTGCCGCGCGGCAGCTCGGCGGACGCTCTCGCTGGCGCTGCACCCGTCGTCGGTGCAACGATGTGGAGATGGACGTGCCGAACCAGTTCCGGCGTCTGCCTGCCGATCTGCCCGTTCCGGTCGACGACGGCGCCGCCGACCACCTGCCGGGGCTGGAGCTGCCGCCGGTCGTGCTGCCGTCGACCCACGGCGGGCTCGTCGACCTCACCGCGCTGGCGGTCGAGGCCCCGACGCTCGTGCTCTATGTCTACCCGCGCACCGGGCGGCCCGACGAGGTGCTGCCGGAGGGCTGGGACGAGACGCCGGGCGCACGCGGCTGCACGGTGCAGAACATCTCCTTCCGCGACCATCGCGCCCAGCTGAACGTGCTCGGCGCCGAGGTCGTCGGCCTCAGCGCGCAGAGCACCGAGGACCAGGCCGAGTTCGCCGCGCGCGAGCACATGCCGTACCCGCTGCTCTCCGATCCGCAGCTGAGACTGGCCGCCGCGCTGCGCCTGCCGACCTTCGAGATCGGCGGCATGACGCTCTACAAGCGGCTGACGCTGATCGTCCGCGGCGGCGTGATCGAGAGAGTCTTCTACCCGATCTTCCCGCCCGACCGGGACGCCGCCAACGTCGTCGCGTGGCTCGGCGCCGTGTCATGATGGTTTGATGAGCGACGAAGATCTGTTCCAAGGTGCGTTGGGCAGTGAGACGGAGCTGCGCGAGCTGTACGGCCCGGCGCACCCGCGCGCCGTGCGCAAGCAGATCGACCACCTCGACGACGGCGCGCGGCAGCTGATCGCGCTCGCCCCGATCGTCTTCGTCGCCAGCCACGACGCCGCCGGAGCGGTCGACGTCAGCCCCCGCGGCGGCCCGCCCGGCTTCGTCACCGTGCTCGACGACGGCCACGTCGCGATACCGGACGCGACCGGCAACAGACGGATCGACACGCTTCGCAACGTGATCGCGACCGGCCGCGCCGGCCTGCTGTTCGCGATCCCCGGCCGCGGACAGACGCTGCGCGTCAACGGCCGCGCCTGCGTGAGCACGCGGCCGCGGCTGCTGGAGCGGCTGACGGCGGTCGGCAAGCCGCCCCGCAGCGCGCTCGTCGTCGCGGCCGAGGAGGTGCTCGCCCACTGCCCGAAGGCGTTCATCCGCTCGCGCCTGTGGGAGCCGCAGTCGTGGCCGGACGCCGCCGACCAGCCGACCAGCGCCGAGATCTCCCACGCCCACCTCGGCGGCGACGAGTTCATGACGCTGGCCGAGGTCGAGCAGTCCGAGCGCGACGCGCTCAGATACCGGCTGGCGTAGCGCGCAGGGCGCGAATCTGCAGACCTACCGCCGCCAGGGCGAGCAGCGCCGCCGCGATCGTCGAGATCGCGATCGTGATGTCGGCGGTCAGCAGGCGCGAGATGGCATTCGGCTCGGTCGCCAGCGGCGTCGTTCCAAGCTGCGCTCTCGCCCTTCCCTGGACGTGCAGCTCTGCCGTTCGCCCGTCCAGGCGCACCGGGATCAGCAGCTTGTCGCGGTCGCGCGCGCGACCGGAGATGTTGCTCAGGTCGAGGTCGGTGCGGGCCCCGAGCGCTCTCGGGCTCCCATCGACGGTGAGGTGGCCGCGGGCGTCGTCGAGTGTGAGGTCGCTCATCACTCCGAAGACGTTCACCCCGGCCACGGGTGGCGTCGGCGGAAACTGAAACGCCTGGTCGCCGCCGTACCAGAGCTCGGGTATCTCCATGCCGAAGCCGCGTCTCTTCGTCATCGTCGCATCCGTCATGAACGGGATGTCGGTCACGTCGACCGTCGGGTCCTCGTCGATCCGCGCGAACGCTCGCGCAAGCTTGTCGGCCTGCGATCCCACGCGTGGGGCGGTGACGACGATGCGACCGGCCGCGGGCGAGATCGGCTCGAACATGCGGGTCTCGTCGCGGTCGCCGGGGCGCGGCACGATCCGGACGGCAAAGGAGCCCTGGGCTATCGCGAGGACGGTGTAGACGTCGACCTTGCCGGGCAGGTCGGGACTGCTCGACGAGGTCAGAAACGCTGGAGCGGACCTCCTGCGGAGGCTGTGTCCGTCGAACGGCTTCGGTGGAGTCGTCATCAGCGTCTCGTGAAACGGCGTCGTCACGTCGACCTTTGCCCACACGAGCACCGACGGCCCCAGTACGTCGAGCATCGGCACCGTGTGAGACGGGTCGTCGTCGTCACCCGCGCTGCTTGAGGCGAACGCTGAGGACAGCACGAGCGTGCGGTCGCTCGGAGCCCGCGCGGGCACCGCGTAGTCGAGGTGGACTGGTCTGCCGGCGGGAGGGCCGAGCGCCGCAACGGCTGCCGGCCCGATCGACGCGACGTGCAGCGGACTTCCCGTGACCACGGACGCCACGTCAGTCGGGAGGACCTCGAACAGCTCGGGGTCGTGATCCAGCGCGTAAAGGATCTCCTGCCGCGTCGGGTGTCTGCCACGTTCATAGCCGAAGGCTGCGCGCAGGACCGCGATACCGCGTCGGTCCGGGAATGCGTGCCATTGGCCGGGCTCCGGATTGAAGATGTCGTACTGCGTGACCCTGCCGGCGCCTTCGCGGTGCACCGTCAGGCTCGTCGCCGGCATCACGATGCCCTGCCATCCGCCGGGAGGGTTCTTGCGCGGGCAGCCGCAGGCGGGGCTCGTCGTGTCGCCGAGTCTCTTCGCGAACGTTATGGTCGCTCCGCCGGCGTAGTCGAGGTCCGCGGTCACGTCGACCGTCTTCGTGTGGCTTGGCAAGCGCGCCCCGAGCACTGCCACGGACAGCATCAAGAGCGCGGCGATCGTCAACCCCACGACGAGCGCCGACGGGCGGCGCCGGCGGCGGCCGGTTCCGGCCACAGCCGGCGGAGCGGCCGGGCGGGTGCTCTTCGCGGCCTTCGCTCTCGGCGAGCGCTCGGCGCTCCGCTGGGACCTCGAGCTTCTCCCTCGATGCTTTCTCTTCTTGCTCATCGGCGCGCAAGAATGGCGTACGTCCCACCCGGCCGCAACGCCGAACGGCGCTGCCGGCGACCTTCGTCAGATGCCGGCGGCGCGCGGTGGGGGTAGGGTTCGCGCGATGGCGGAGTCGAGAACGGCGGGGTACAGCGGGACGCCGCTGCCGAGAAAGCTGGGGATCAAGGCGGGGCAGCGGATCGCGTTCCTCGACGCGCCCGACGAGTTCGCGGTCGCGCTCGGGGAGCTGCCCGACGGGGTCGGCAGCGTGCGCAGAAGCGCGCGCGGGCCGCTTGACCTGATGGTCGCGTTCTTCCTCGAACGGTCGTGGCTGGAGCGGCGGCTGCCGCAGCTGACCGCGGCGCTCGACGCCGACGGCGCGCTGTGGATCGCGTGGCCGAAGAAGAGCTCCGGCGTGCCGACCGACCTGACCGACGACGTCGTGCGCGAGCTGGGGCTCGCTGCCGGCGTGGTGGACGTGAAGGTCTGCGCGATCGACGCGACCTGGTCGGGGCTGAAGTTCGTCGTGCGCGTGGCCGATCGGCCGGCGCGCCGCGCCGGCTGAACTCAGCGCGCCTCGGCCGGCTCGGGCTCGGGCTCGCGGTCCGGATCGGCCGGCGCGGCACGCAGCCGCCCTCTGAAGGCGAGCGCGACGACGGCGGACAGCAGGCTCGCCGCGATCGCGACCGAGAAGGCGCGGTGGCCGCTGGTCGCGTCGACGACGTGGCCGGCGACCGCGAGACCGACCGCGATGCCGGCGCCGAGCGAGGTCGACAGCCACGCGAAGCCCTCGGTCAGCGCCGCGCGCGGCACGATCGACTCGACCAGCGCGAAGCTGGCGATCAGCGTCGGCGAGACGCTGACGCCGCTGGCGACGATCGCCGGCACCATCAGCGCGATCGAGTCGGCGAGCGCCAGCGGGATCGTCCCCGCGAACAGCAGCACGACGGCGACCGCCAGCCGCCGCTCCAATCTCATCCGCCACGAGCGCGCGCCGTAGAGCACGCCGGCGACGGCGCTGGAGATCGCGTGCAGCGCCAGCAGCGGCCCGGTCAGCGCCTCGCGGCCGTGCTGCTCGGCGAAGGCGACCATCGACACCTCGATCGTGCCGAAGACGCCACCGAGGCCGATCATCACGAAGGCGAGCACCAGCAGCCCCGGCGCTCGTATCGCCGAGCCGGTGCGCTCGCCGCGCGGCGACAGCGGCGGCTCGGTCGCCCGCTGCGCGGCGAACGAGAGCCCGCCGACCAGCAGGAAGCCGACGCCGGTCGCCAGCCCGAACGCCGGCGACAGCGCCGTCGCCAGCAGCGTCACGAGCACCGGCCCGAACGTGAAGACCAGCTCGTCGAGCACCGACTCGAGCGCGTAGGCGGTCTGCAGTCTCGGGCTGCCGCGCAGCAGCATCGCCCAGCGCGAGCGCACGAGCGAGCCGAACGAGGGGAAGGCGACGCCGGTCAGGAAGGCGGCGGCGAAGTACGCCGGGCGCGGGGCGTTGAGCTGCGCGACCGCTATCAGCGCGATCACGCCCGCGATGTGGATGAAGAGCGCCGGCAGCAGCACGCGGCGCTGGCCGAAGCGATCGACGAGGCGGCCGATCTGCGGCGCCCCGATCGCGTTGGCGACGGCGATCGTCGCGCCGACCGCGCCGGCCAGCCCGTAGGAGTGCGTGGCCTCTCTGACGAGCAGCACCGTGCCGAGGCCGAGCATCGCCATCGGCAGGCGCGCGACGAAGCCCGCGCCGACGAAGGCGCGCGCACCAGGGACGCGCAGGATGTCGGCATACGGCGAGAGCACGGCGGTCGGCAACTGTCGCAGGTGCGTCGCCCGCGTGATGGACGAGGGCGTGCGCGACGGTGTGCCGAATGGGTGAACGACGGCCGCCTATGCCTATGCAATGCTTAGGCAGATGACGACGCCACTGACGATCGGAGAGGCGGCGACGGCGCTCGGCGTGAGCGCCGACACGCTGCGCCGCTGGGACCGCGACGGCAGACTGCGAACCGTCCGCGACGGTCGCAACCGGCGGCTCGTGCCGCCTGACGAGATCGAGCGCCTCAGCAGCAGACCGCGGCGCCACGAGACCGGCACGCCGCTCTCGGCCCGCAACCGCTTTCCAGGCGTCGTGCGCTCGGTCGAGGTCGACGGCGTGATGGCGCTGGTCGAGATCGAGGCCGGGCCGTTCCTCGTGACCGCCGCGGTCACGCGCGACTCGGTCGAGGAGATGGGCTTGGCGCCGGGCGTCGTCGCGACGGCGCGCGTGAAGGCGACGTCGGTGATGGTTGAACGCGAAGGAGATCTCGGATGAAGGCTTGGACGCGCGCGCTGGCGCTGCTGGTGACGATCGCCGCGACGGCGCTGGCGCTTGCGCTGGGCGGCTGCGGCGATGACGACGACGGCGGCACCGCGACCGCCGGCGGCGGTGGCGACGGCGGCGCGCTCGTCGTCTCGGCGGCGACCTCGCTGAAGCAGGCGTTCGGCGAGTACGCGCCCGGCGCGAAGATGCAGTTCGCCGGCTCCGACGAGCTGGCCGCGCAGATCCGCCAGGGGATCAGACCCGACGTCTTCGCCTCCGCCAACACGAGACTGCCCGACGAGCTGCACGCCGAGGGCCTCGTCGGCAGACCGGTCGTCTTCGCCGCCAACCGGCTCGTGATCGCCGTCCCGGCCGAGGACGCGAAGGTCGCCTCGGTCGAGGACCTGGGGAGAGCGGGGACGACGATCGCGATCGGCTCCGAGTCGGTCCCGATCGGCGCCTACACGCGCAGAGTGCTGGCGAGACTGGGCTCGGCGCAGAGTGAGGCGATCCTCGCCAACGTGCGCTCCAACGAGCCCGACGTCGGCGGCGTCGTCGGCAAGGTCGCGCAGGGCGCGGTCGACGCCGGCCTCGTCTACGTGACCGACGTGCAGGGCTCGGGCGGCAAGCTGAGAGCGGTCGAGCTGCCGGAGCGGATCCAGCCGAGCGTCGCCTACGCCGCCGCCGTCGTCGAGGGCGCCGAGCATCCGCAGGAGGCGCAGGCGTTCATCGACGGGCTGCTGAGCGGGAGAGGGGCGGAGGCGCTGAGAGCGGCCGGCTTCGAGCCGCCGCCTGCCGGCTGATGGCCGGCGCCGCTGCGCAGGGCGCGGGCGCGCCGGGCGGCGTCGGCGGCGCGCTGCGCCGCGCGTGGTTCCCGGCGCTGCTCGGCATCGCGCTGACGGCGACCGTCCTCTTCCTGACGCTGCCGATCGTCGCGATCTTCGTCGACAGCGGCCCGGGCCGGCTGCTCGACGCGCTCGGCGACCCCTCCTCGCGCGACGCGCTGCGACTCAGCCTCGTCACGACGACGATCGCGATGGCGGTCGTCGTCGTGGTCGGGACGCCGGCCGCCTACCTGCTCGCGACGCGCCGCTTCCGCGGCCGCGAGCTGGTCGTGACGCTCGTCGAGCTGCCGCTGGTGCTGCCGCCGGCGGTCGCCGGCATCGGCCTGCTGGCCGCCCTGGGCCCGCGCGGCCTGCTCGGCGGCGCGCTGGAGGACGCGGGGATCAGACTGGTGCTGGAGACCGCCGGCGTCGTTGTCGCGCTCGTCTTCGTCTCGGCGCCGTTCTTCCTGCGCGCCGCGCAGACGGCCTTCGCCGCCGTCGACCCGCGCTGGCACGAGGCGTCGCGCACGCTCGGCGCCTCCGAAGCGCGGACGTTCGTACGCATCGCCGTCCCGGCCGCGCTGCCGGGCCTCGCCGCCGGCCTCGCGCTGGCGTGGGGGCGGGCGCTCGGCGAGTTCGGCGCGACGCTGATGTTCGCCGGCTCCTTCCGCGGCATCACGCAGACGGTCCCGCTGGCGATCTACGACCGCTTCGCGACCGATTTCGACGGCGCGCTGGCGCTGTCGGCGGTACTCGTCGCCGTCTCCGCCGGGCTGCTGCTGTCGGTCAAGCTGATCGCGCGTGATGCTCTCCGTTGAGCTGCGCACGCGCATCGGCGCGCTCGACCTCGACGTCGCGCTCGACGTGCCGGCCGGCCGCTGCCTCGCGCTCGCCGGGCCGTCGGGTGCCGGCAAGACGACCGTGCTGCGCGCGATCGCCGGGCTGCTGCGTCCGGACGCCGGCCGGATCGACTGCGGCGGCGCGACCTGGCTCGACACGGCGGGCGGCGTCGCGCTGGCGCCCGAGCTGCGCGGCTGCGGCTACCTGTTCCAGGACTACGCGCTGTTCGGCCACCTGAGCGCGTGGCGCAACGTCGCCTACGGCCTGCACGAGCTGCCGCGGCGCGAGCGCCGCCCGCGTGCGCTGGAGCTGCTGGCGAGCTTCGGGATCGGCGAGCGGCTCGCCGGCAAGCGACCGGCGCAGCTGTCGGGCGGTGAGCGCCAGCGGGTCGCGCTGGCGCGGGCGCTCGGCCCGCGGCCGCGGCTGCTGCTGCTCGACGAGCCGCTGTCGGCGCTCGACGCGCGCACGCGCGCCGGCGCCGGCCGCGAGCTGGCGCGGCTGCTGCGAGCGCTTGAGGTGCCGGCCGTGCTGGTCACGCACGACTTCGGCGAGGCGGCGCTGCTCGGCGACGAGGTCGCCGTGCTCGACGGCGGCCGGATCGTGCAGCGCGGCACGGCGGCGAGGCTGGCGGCCGCGCCCGCCTCGGGCTTCGTCGCGGACTTCACCGGCGCGGCGGTGCTGACGGGGCGGGTGAACGAGCGTCACGGTGACAGCGGGCTCACGGTGATCGCGCTGGATGGCGGCGGTGTCGTGAGCGCGACCGACGCCGGGGAGGGTGACGTCGCCGTCTCGGTGCACCCGTGGGAGGTGACGATCGAGCCGGCCGCCAGCGCCGCCGGCGGCTCCGCGCACAACCGCCTCGAGGCGGAGGTCGTCTCGGTCACCGAGATCGGCAACCGCGTGCGCGTCGGGCTGGCGCTGCCGCAGCCGTTCACGGCCGAGGTGACGCGCGCGTCGGTGGAACGGCTCGGGCTGGCGCCGGGCGCGCGCGTGGTCGCGGTCTGGAAGGCGGCCGCGACGCGCGTGACGCCGCGCTAGGGGCAGCGCCCGAAGCGCGCGACCGGCGGATCGGTGTCGCGCGTGATGCGGGCGTCGGCGTTCGGGCGGCAGGTGAGCGGCCGCGCGCCGCCCGTGCGCGGCTTCCCGCCGGCGCGCTCGGCGCCGCC
>NZ_JAWSTH010000119.1:0-18772 GCF_033542075.1 Conexibacter stalactiti | reverse complement strand
GTCGTGCGCCGCAGCCGCCCGCGCCCCAGCCGCCCGCCCGCGAGCCGCGCCCGCTCGGCGAGCGCCTCGACGTGCGCGGCCGTCGTCTCGCGCCCGACGCGCGCGCTCGCGCGCACGACGCCGTCGCCGCGCTCGACCACGAGCCGGTGGCAGCCGGGCAGCTCCGCGAGCGCCACCAGCACGCGCATCGCCACCGCCGGCAGCGGCGTGTCGGCGAACGGCGCCCCGGCGTGGGCGCGGCGGACGTCGATCGCGCCGGCGCGGCGATCGGTCAGCTCGCGCAGCGAGCCGGGCACGTCGGCGGCGTCGGGACGCGTCGCCGCCTCGTTGCTGCGCAGCAGCACGAGCATCCGCCGCATCTCCGCCATCGCCTGCTGGCTGACGGTGCGGGCGCGCCGCAGCGCCGAGCGCGAGCTGCCGGAGGCGCGCGCCAGCGACGAGCGCGCCAGCTCGACCTCGTCGAGCACCGCCCGCACGCAGCCGGTCACGACCGCGTGCAGCTCGCGCGCGATCCGCGTTCGCTCGGCGCTCAGCGCCAGCTCCAGCGCGCCCGACTCACCGCCGGCCGCCGTCTCGGCCCGCCGCCGCGCCGCCGCGAGCGCCTCGCTGCGGTCGCGCAGCAGCACGCCGCCGGCGGCCGCCGGGGCGAAGATCGCCAGCTCGCGCAGCGCGACGTCGGCGCTGCGGTCGCCGAGCGCGCCCGTCGCGTCGAGCAGCGTCCGCAGCGCCATCAGCACGAGCAGGCCGCCGAGCGCGCTCGGCAGCGCGCGGCGGGGATCGCGCGCGTAGGCGCCGAGGCCGAACAGCGCGAGCGGCACGTAGAGCGGCGCGGTCGCGCCGTCGAGCGGCGAGAGGTCGAAGACGATCGCGGCGCTGTGGACGCCCAGCGCCCAGCCGAAGAACGCGAGCGGATGGCCGCGGCGCCACAGCGTCGCGACCGCCGCCGCGCTCCAGAGCGCGAGCGCGGCGGTCGTGTCACCGCTCTTGACCCCGCGCAGCAGGACTTCGCTGACGCCGAGCAGCAGCAGCGCGCACGCGATCAGCACGTCGACGCGTCGCGGGCTGCTGCGCTCGGTCACGGCATCGGCCTCAGCGGCGTCCGCGTGAGACGTAGACGGTGATCGTCTTCTTGTACGCCAGCTTCTTGCCGGCCTTCTGCGACAGCTTCACGACCCGCCCCTTCTTGACCTTCACGGAGCGCACCTTCTTCGACGCCGCCTTGCATCCCTTCTTCGTCAGCGCCTTCTTCGCGGCGGCGAAGGTCGAGCCGGCCTTGACCTTCGGCACGACGCATCTGCGCGTCGGCGATCTGTTCGGCGGGGTTCTCGGGTCTCTTCTCGGCGGCTGCACGACGACCGGCTTGTCGACGTTCTCGCAATCGGGCGCGACGGTGTCGATCGCGTCGGCGATCACAGTGTCGGTGCCGACGCCGCAGACGACGCTGTCGGGCTCGCCGTCGCGGATGTAGACGGTGTCGTTGCCGACGCCCTGGCGGCAGACGAGGAAGTTGCACGAGTTCGGACCGGCCTCGGCGTTGATCGTGTCCTGGCCGGGGCCGCCGGTGATCTTGTCGTCGCCGTAGCCGCCCTCGATCGTGTCGTTGCCGCCGGCGCCGTCGATCTCGTCGGCGTAGTCGTACGCGACCAGCGTGTCGCCAGCCGGTCCGCCGATCATCTTGGAGGAGCCGGGTCCGTGGCCGATCGTTCTGAAGTAGATCGCCTCCGCACCGGTGACGAGCGCGACCGGCTGGTTCATGTCGAAGCGCTCGACCCCGACGACGTTGTCGCCCTCGTTCGGGATGCCGTCATTGGCGACGCCGTCGAGCGAGACCGCGAGCAGGCCCGCCGAACCGGTCCGTTGCGTCGACCAGTCCTTGTTGATCGTGTCGTAGCCGGGGCCGCCGTCGATCACGTCGGCGGCGATCCCGAGACCGTCGCCGCGCAGCTCGTCGTCGCCCTCGCCGCCGCGCACGGTGTCGTTGGCGCCGCCGCCGTCGAGGTTGTCGTTGCCGGGACCGCCGTCGACGACGTCGTTGCCGCCACCGCCGACGATCTCGTCGTTGCCGCCGGCGCCGAGCAGCGTGACGCCAGGACCGACGTTGTCAGCGGTCAGTCTGTCGTTGCCGGGACCGCCGTCGATCGTGACGGTGATGTTGGTCGGCAGGTCCCAACTCGAGATGCCCCACTCGATCTGGCTGGCCGGGTTGTCACCCAGCTCGGCGCGCACGTTGGCGACCTCGCAGCGGGCGGTCGTGGCGTCGTCCGCCTCGAAGGGAGCGCGGTAGCAGCCGTCCGGCAGTGTCGCCGCGAAGGCGTGCGTGTCGCTGAACATCAGGTAGCCGGCTCTGAGGTCGTCACCGCTGACGATGAAGTTGTTGTTCTCGGGTCCGGCACGGAAGACCCAGGTGTCGCCCTCCTTGGCGAGGCTGCCGGCCTGCGCGGCGCTCGCTCCAGCGAGCAGCGCCACGAGGCCGACGAGCAGGGTGAAGAGGACGTGTTTGGCAGAAGTTCGTCGCATCGTTTGAAGCTAAGCCGCGGCGGGCGCGACGGCCTCTGCCGGAAGTGGCCCGGAGGTCTGACGAACGTCCGGGGCGTCGAGCTTGAGGATCCGCACGCCCGAGAAGATCCCGCCGACCATCGCCATCCCGCCGCCGATCGCGAAGGAGGCGAGCGTGAGCGGCATCACGAAGGTGATCGCGGTCCCGACCAGCACCAGCAGCGGCACCCACAGCGGCACGACCGACGCCCGCCACAGCGCGAAGAAGAGCAGCGTCGTGCCGAGGATCGCACCGACCACGGCGGGGATCTGCAGCAGCGGCAGCAGCGGGTACTCCGACGCCTTGTCGGAGATCTCGGCGGCCTGCGCCGGCGGCAGCGACTGCGCCAGCGCGAGGTCGTAGAAGTCGGTCACGAGCAGGCCCGGCAGCGTGATGGTGCCGACGATCGCGAGCGTGCCGCCGATCCCCAGCAGCCAGCCGCCGCGCGGGCGCAGCAGCGCGACGATGCCGAAGGCGGCCGGCGCCCACACCGTCCAGCCGAAGTGCAGGAAGCAGGCGGCGATCTGCGACTGCAGCTCGTGGTCGCGCAGCGAGTCGTGGTAGGCGAGCGTCGTCGACTCGCCTTCCCAGGGGGTGACGAGGTAGCCGATCTGCACCAACAGCGAGGCGACGACCAGGCAGATGCCGGTCAGGCGCGGCGAGGGAAACGGGCGGGACACGGGAACCTCCGGAAGCTGGTCAGGATGACGGAGGGCGACGCTACGACCGCGCGGCCGAGGCCCGCCTCGCCCGGAAGTCACTCGCCAACCGGACCCGGGGCCCGCTCGCGAAAGCCGATCGGCAGAGCCTTTCACCACATGGACAAACCAGTTGGCCGGCCGACCGGTCACACTTCGACGCGGCATGAATCCGAAGCCTCATGTGATCGTCCTCTTCGGCGCGACCGGAGACCTCGCCAGACGCAAGCTGCTGCCCGGTCTGCTGCGCCTCTTCCAGGCCGGCCTGATGCCGGTCGACTTCCGCATCGTCGGCACCTCGCTCGACGATCTCGACGAGGACGGGTTCCGGCGCATCGCGCGGGCCGCGATCGACGAGTTCTCGCGCACGCACGTCTATGAGCAGTCGTGGGAGGCCTTCGCCAGACGGCTGCGCTACGTCTCCGGCAGCGGCGGCCCGAGCGCGCTGCACGCCGCCGTCCACGCCGCGCGCGGGGAGCTGGACGACAGCGCGGCGCTGCTGCACTACCTGAGCGTCCCGCCGAAGGCGGCGAAGGCGGTCGTGCAGGAGCTCGGCGAGGCCGGCCTCAACCGCGACGCGCGGGTCGTGATGGAGAAGCCGTTCGGCACCGATCTCGCGAGCGCGCGCGAGCTGAACGCGGCGGTGCACGAGGTCTTCAGAGAGCACCAGGTCTTCCGCATCGACCACTTCCTCGGCAAGGAGGCGGCGCAGAACATCCTCGCGCTGCGCTTCGCCAACGGCCTGTTCGAGCCGATCTGGAACCGCCAGCACATCGACCACGTGCTGATCGAGGTGCCGGAGACGCTCTCGATCGGCATGCGCGGCTCGTTCTACGAGGCGACCGGCGCCTACCGCGACATGGTCGTCACCCACCTCTTCCAGGTGATGGCGTTCATGGCGATGGAGCCGCCCACCGCGCTGGAGCCGCGCGCGATCACCGAGGAGAAGAACAAGGTCTTCCGCTCGATGAAGCCGCTCGTGCCGGCCGACGTCGTGCGCGGCCAGTACGCGGGCTACCGCGACGAGCCCGGCGTCGCCGCCGACTCGGAGACCGAGACCTTCGTCGCGCTGCGCGCCGAGATCGACAACTGGCGCTGGGCCGGCGTGCCGTTCTACCTGCGCACCGGCAAGCGGATGGCCGAGAGCGGGCGCATCATCTCGATCGCCTACCACGAGCCGCCGCAGGGGATGTTCCCGCGCGGCTCCGGCGTCGGCTCCTACGGGCCGGACCACCTCACCTTCGACCTCGACGAGGCCTCGCGCGTCTCGCTCTCCTTCTACGGCAAGCGGCCGGGGCCGGGGATGCGGCTGGAGAAGGCGAGCATGCAGTTCTCGCTCGACGAGACGACCTACGGCCACGACGTGCTGGAGGCGTACGAGCGCCTGATCCACGACGCGATGATGGGCGACCACACGCTCTTCACGACCGCCGACGGCATCGAGCGGCTGTGGGAGGTCTCGGCGCCGCTGCTGGAGAGCCCGCCGCCGCTGGAGATCTACCCGCAGGGCTCGTGGGGGCCGGAGTCGCAGCACAAGCTGATCGCGCCGCACCGCTGGCGGCTGCCGTTCGAGCGCAAGTGGCGCGGGCCGGTCGGTTGAGACGGCTCAGCCGTCGCCGTCGCCGTTGACGCCCAGCCGCAGCTGGGCCGGCGTTACGGGCGGCGCCGTCGTCGCGGACGGCGCGGGCGGCGGCGCGAGGCGCCCCTGAAGCATCTCCAGCGGCAGCGGGAAGACGATCGTCGAGCCGGCGCTGCCGCTCATCTCCGTCAGCGCCTGCAGCGTGCGCAGCTGCAGCGTGACGGGGTTGGGCTCGATCACCGCGGCCGCCTCGGCCAGCTTCGCGGCGGCCTGGAACTCGCCCTCGGCGTTGATCACCTTCGCGCGGCGGTTGCGCTCCGCCTCCGCCTGCCGCGCGAGCGCATGCTGCATCCGCTCCGGGATCTCGACGTCCTTGATCTCGACGATCGTCACCTTCACGCCCCACGGCTCGGTCTGCTCGTCGATGATCTGCTGGAGGTTCTCGTTGAGCCGCTCGCGCTCGGACAGCAGCGTGTCCAGCTCGGCCTTGCCGAGCACCGATCGCAGCGTCGTCTGCGCCACCTGCGAGGTCGCGGCGAAGACGTCCTCGACCTCGACGACCGAGCGGATCGGGTCGATCACGCGGAAGTAGGTGACCGCGGTGACGCGAACCGGCACGTTGTCGCGCGTGATCACCTCCTGCGCCGGGATCTTCATCGTCACCGTCCGCAACGTCGTGCGCACGAGCCGGTCGACGGCGGGGATCAGCAGCACGAGGCCCGGGCCCTGCTGGTCGATCACCCGCCCGAGCCGGAAGACGACGCCGCGCTCGTACTCGCGCAGCACCCGCACCGACGCGGCGGCCAGCGCCAACGCGCCGAGCACCAGCACCAGCAGGGCGACCAGCACCGCGGCGATCATGGCTGCTCCCACTCCTCGGCTCTGCGCACCGTCAACGTCAACCCGCGCACGTGCTCGACGACGATCGCGTCACCGGTCTCCAGCGCCGCCAGCTCGCACTCCAGCTCACTCGCGCGCGCCTGCCACAACGCGCCGTCGACGAGCACCTGCCCGCGCCCGGTGTCACCCCACGCCCGGACTGTCCCAGGCCGGCCGCTGAGCGCCTCGCGGCCGGAGACGGCGCGCCGCCCGCGCGTGCGCAGCGCGGTGCGCGCGATCACCCCCACCCACGCGGCGGCGACGAGCGCCGCGGCCATGACGCCGGCCAAGACGAGCGCCAGCCCGCCGCCGGCACCGCCGATCGCGAGCGCGGCACCGGTGACGAGCAGTACCGCCCCGGCGAGGCCGAGCAGTCCTGAGGGCAGATGCGCTTCCGCGACCAGCAGCGCCGCGCCGCAGACCGTGCAGATCACACCCAGGAGCACCATTGCTCGACCTCCTCCACCGAGACTACGCCTCGCCGGCAGCACCGCAAGGGCGGCGCGCACACCCGGCGCGTAGCCCGCGTGGCGGGGAATCAGGCGGCCGGCGCGCCGAAGCCGCCGAGCAGCGCGCGCAGTGCGAACCGCTGCGCCTCGGCGCGGTCGAGACGGCCCTCGGCGCGGGCTCTGAGCGCTCCGCCCAGCGCCGCTTCGAGCGCGACCAGCAGCCACATCGGCGGCACGTCCGGCGCCAGCTCGCCGTCCCCCTGGGCGCGCGTGAGAAGCGCCAGCAGCGGCCGTTCGAAGCGGCGCTGGGCCTGCTCGCGCGCCTGCTCGCCGGGCGGGCTGGCGAAGACGATCTGGTAGCGCTCGCCGACCTCGATCAGGTCGGCGACGAGCGCCTCGACGCGCGCGCCGGCCGGTTCGGCGTCGTTGCGCGCGATCGCAGCGGCGACCGCGTCGAACGCCTCCCCGCGCAGGCCGTCGATCAGCGCCTCGCGCGTGGCGAAGTGGCGGTAGAGCGTCGCGCGGCCGAGCCCGGCGGCGGCGGCGATCTCGCCCATGCCGGCGGTCGGGGCGTCGCTCAGCACGCGCGCGGCCGCCTCGATGATCGCCCGCTCGTTGCGCGCGAAGTCAGAACGCTGCGAGTTCATGGCGTGCTTCGCATTGCGAGTTCCCCGCCGGCTCCCTGCGGGTCCTGCACGCTACGGGAACTCGCGGACGCTGTGCTGCGTGCGAGCACGCTGTGATGCGCCGCAAACCTCCGCACCGCTTGATAGCGTGACGCGGTCGGATCCGTTCGATCGTGTTCGCCATCTCGGAGGAAGGTGCACCATCGCCGCTGAAAGCTCATCCGGTCGGCCGCTGCTCGCCGAAGCGCGCCGCTTCGCGATCGCCGAGCTGCTGCGCGCCGCCGGCGCCGTGAGCGTCACCGAGGTCGAGACCCGCTTCGGCGTCTCCCCGATGACCGCGCGCCGCGACCTGATGGCGCTGGAGAAGCAGGGGGTCGCGCGGCGCACGCACGGCGGCGCCGTGCTGCCGTCGATGTCGGCGAAGGAGGACTCGTTCGCCAAGCGCGTCAACCTCGCCGCCGAGGCGAAGGGCAGGCTGGCCGACGTCGCGGTCGCGATGGTGCAGCCGGAGGAGACGATCGTGCTCGACTCCTCCTCGACCGCGTACTTCCTCGCGCAGAGGATCGTCGACCGCGGCCTCGCCGTCACGATCATCACGAACAGCCTGCCGATCATGGACCTGATCGCCGGCGTCGAGAGCCCGCCGATCCACCTCGTGGCCGTCGGCGGCACGCTGCGCCGGCTGACCGGCTCGTTCGTCGGGCCCTACGCGGTCGAGACCGTCCGCGGCCACTTCGCCGACCGCATGTTCATGTCGGTCAAGGGCCTCACCCCCGGCGGCGTGATGACCGACGCCGACGAGCTGGAAGCGGAGCTGAAGCGGTCGATGATCGCCCAGTCGCAGGAGACGGTCCTGCTCGTCGACGGCTCGAAGCTGAGCGTCCGCGGACAGAACGCGATCGCGCACGTGCGCGAGCTGACGACGGTCCTGACCGAGGGTCTCGCCGGCCAGGAGCTGGAGACGCTCAGGTCGACCGGCGTCGAGGTCACCTCGATCGACGTGCCCGACGGCGCGCCGTCGAGCTGAGCGTCCCAGCGTCCCCGCTCAGTCGCCCGCGACCAGCTCGGCGATCTGAAGCTCCAGCGCGTCGAGCCGTCTCGACGTCGCCTGCTGCTGTGCGCGCAGCCGTCTGATCGTCCGGCCCTTGGCGATGTTCGCGTGCTCGAGCCGGCGCAGCGTCACGGCGACGTCGCGGCTGGGGGTGCCGTCCGCGCCGGCTGCGCCATCGGCACCCGCGGCGCCGTCGGCGCCGGCCGGGCCGGTCGCGCCGGCTCTGCCCGGCGTGGCGGCGAGCGCGTCGAGGCGCAGCGCCAGCTCCTGGGAGGCGACGAGCGCGACCGCCGCCATGTCGGCCGGCGCGATCGCGCCGTCGCCGGCGCCGAGCCCGAACGCGGTGCGGAAGTCGCTGCCGCTCGGGCCGAGGTGGCGGGCGCCGCTGGCGTCGCCCGCGGTCGTCCAGCTCGAAAGGTCGAGTCTGCGCAGCGCGTCGAGGACCTCCCCGCCGTCGACCGGCTGGACATCGCCGCGCAGCGCCGCGTCGGCGCTCTGCTGCAGCACGCCGCGAGCGGTCGCCGTGCCGGCCGGCGTGACGGCGAGCGCCGCGGGCGCCCCGTCGGCGGCGTCGCGCACGACGAAGAGACCGCCGTCAGCGGGGCCGGCGACCCCGCTCTGCCCGCCTCTGCTGGTGTCACGGAAGCGCAGCAGGGGCGCGCCCGGGTTGACGAGGTCGGCGAGCACCCGCGTGGAGACCGAGCCGGCGTTGGTGTTCGCGACCCGCAGCTGGGCGTTGTCGGCGTGCTCCACGTCGAGCGTCGCTGCGGGCGTGGCGGTGCCGATCCCGACGTTGTCACCTCGGATCACGAGCCCGTTCGCGCGCGCGCCGGGAAAGGCGCGGAAGATCAGCCGGTTGCCGCCCGGCACGTCGCGCACGAAGAAGTTCGCCTCGTTGCCGGCGACGTCCCACGTGTAGGGATCGAAGCCCCCGTTCGACTGCTGCAGCCGCACCACCGGCGTGTCGTTGTTGTGGATCTGGAAGGTCAGCGGCGGCGGGTCGGTCGGCGAGCAGGCGATGCCGACGCACTGGCTGCCGATGACCGCCTGGTTGTCGTTGACCACTTCGATGGCGGCAGCCGGCGCGGCAGCCGCCGCCAGCACCGCGCCGGTCAGCGCCGCGATCGAGATCGAGCGACGGGGCGAGGGGACGAGCGACATGCGGGAGGCTCCTTCGAACGAGGCGACTCCCTCCTCATCGGCAGTGACCTGCGAGGCTTGAGCGCATGGCCGTCACCCCTCCTCCGCCCGCTCCGGTCCCCGATCCCACGCCGCCGCCCGCGCTCGTCCTGAGCGCGCCCGCGCTGCTCGCGACCGGCGTCGCGATCGAGCTGAGCGGCAGAGGCGCGCCGGCGCGCGGCCGCGTGCAGCTCCAGGTCAAGCTCGACGGGCGCTGGCGCGATCTCGTCGCCGCTCGCGCCGATGATCGCGGACGGTTCGAGCGCGCGGTCACGCCGAGAACGGCGCGGCCGGGCTACCGCCTGCGCGCGACCGTGAGAGACGGGCGCCGGTCGCCCGAGGTCGTCGTCAGAACGCGACCCGTGACGCTCGCCGCCGCCGGCGACGTCAACCTCGGTGACGCGACCGCCGGCGCGATGGCGGCGTACGGCACCAGATACCCGTGGACGAGCGTGGCACCGTCGCTGCGCGCCGCCGACCTCGCCTTCGTCAACCTCGAGTGCGCGATCTCGACGCGCGGCGCGCCGGTCGAGAAGCAGTACCGCTTCCGCGGCAGCCCGGCGGCGCTGAAGACGATGCGCGACTACGCCGGCGTCGACGTCGTCAACCTCGCCAACAACCACGTCGGCGACTACGGCACGACCGCGCTGCTCGACACGATCGACTGGTCGCGCAGGTTCGGCCTCGTGCCGGTCGGCGCCGGCGGCTCGCTGGAAGCCGCGATGGAGCCGCGCGTCGTCGAGCGGCTGGGGCTGAAGATCGCCTTCGTCGGCTTCTCGAACATCCTCCCGCCGGAGTTCTGGGCGACGCCGAGCCACCCCGGCAACACCTTCGCCTCGCCCGCCAACGTGCGCGCGAGCGTCAGCGCGGCGAGCAGGGTCGCCGACGTCGTGATCGCCACCTTCCACTGGGGGATCGAGCTGGACCCGGTCGAGAACGCGCAGGAGTCGGCGCTCGCCGCGACCGCCCTCGGCGCCGGCGCGACCGCGGTCATCGGCGGCCACCCGCACGTGCTGCAGCCGATCCGTACGCTCGACGGCGGGCGCCGCGTCGCGGCCTACAGCCTCGGCAACTTCGTCTTCAGCTCGTTTCGCGCCGAGACCGTCCGCACCGGCATCCTCCACCTCGACCTCTCCAAGCGCGGCGTCGAGCGAACCCGCTTCCAGCGCGCCCGCATCGAAGGCGTCCGCCCGGTGCTGACGGGCAGCTGGGCGAACGTCCGCTAGCGCAGCGCGCGCGGACTACGCCCCGCGCCGCCGCGCCGCCGGCGCAAGCGCCGGGTTGGTCCAGCCGTCGTCGGCGGGGTTGACGGTCGTGCCCGGCGGGACGATCTCGTCGATGCGGTCGAGCACGTCGTCGGAGAGGACGATCGCGTCGGCCCCGAGTTGCGACTGCAGCTGCTCCATCGTGCGCGGGCCGATGATCAGGCTCGTCACGGCCGGGTGGCGCAGCGCCCACGCGAGCGCCAGCTGGATCAGCGTCAGCCCCGCCTCCTCGGCCAGCCGCGCGAGCGCGTCGGCGGCCTCCAGCTTGCGTCTGTTGGCCGGCAGCTCGAGGTTGTAGCGATCGGGCACGCGCGCCGAGCGCGGCGAGCTGGGAGCCTCCTGCCCGAGCCGCCAGCGGCCGCTCAGCCAGCCGCCCGCGAGCGGGCTCCACGGCAGCACCGCGAGCCCGTAGTCGAGCGCCGCCGGCAGCAGGTCGCCCTCGATTCTGCGCACGAGGATCGAGTACGGCGGCTGCTCGCTGACGAAGCGCGTGCGATGGTCGCGGCGGGCGCTCCACTGCGCCTCGACGACGCGCTGGAGCGGCCAGGTCGAGCTGCCCGCGTAGCGGATCTTGCCCGCGCGCACGAGGTCGTCGAGCGCGCCGAGCGTCTCCTCGACGTCGGTGCCGGGGTCGTAGCGGTGCACCTGGTAGAGGTCGATCCAGTCGGTCTGCAGCCGTCTCAGCGACTCCTCGACCGCTCTGAAGATCCAGCGGCGGCTGTTGCCGCGGCGGTTGGGATCGTCACCCATCGAGCCGTGGAACTTCGTCGCGAGCACGACGTCGTCGCGGCGGCCGCCGGCGAGCGCCTTGGCGACGATCTGCTCGCTCTCGCCCGCGGCGTAGACGTCGGCGGTGTCGATCACGTTGATGCCGGCGTCCAGCGCGGCGTGGATGATGCGAACCGCGTCGTCGTGGTCGGGGTTGCCCCATCTCCCGAACATCATCGTGCCGAGCGTGAGCGAGCTGACGCTGAGGCCCGTTCTTCCGAAGCTGCGCTGGTCGGTCATGCGCTCCACGATAGGAGGCCGCCGTAGACTGCCCGCGACGTGACCGCCGACCAGCTCGCCGCGCTGCTGCAGCTCGCGCCCGATCCGACGCTCGTGCTCGACCGCCACGGGCGCGTCGCCGCGCTCGATCCGCGCGTCGCCGAGCTGGCTCGGGAGCCGGCCGGCGACCTGCTCGGCCGGCCGTTCGACGCGCTGATCCCCCAGGGCGTGCTCGACCCCGACGCGAGACTGACGCTGCGGCGCGGCGACGGCAGCGAGTTCCCGGTCGAGATCTCCGTGCGCGTGCTCGACGCGCTCGACGGCGTCGCCTCGCCGGCGCTCGTGCTGGCGCTGCGCGACGTGACGCTGCGGCGCGCGAGAGCGGCGAAGCTGCGCGACGCCGGCGAGCGCTTCCGGCGGCTGTTCGAGGACGGGCCGGTCGCGATGGCGCTGATCGAGGAGGACGGGCGCGTCGCGGAGGCGAACGACGCCTACGCGCGGCTGGCCGGGGCGGCCGCCGCGGAGCTGCGCGAGCGCGCCTTCGGCCAGCTCGTCCACCCCGACGACGCCGAGGCCGGAGAGCGGCTGCTGGGACGGATGCTGGCCGGCGAGCTGCCCGGCTTCGCGGTCGACGCGCGCTGGATCCGGCGCGGCGGCGAGACGTTGTGGGTGCACGTCACCGTCTCGCTGATCCGCGACGAGGACGGCGCGCCGTCGCAGGGGCTCGCGGTCGTCCAGAAGGCGAGCGAGCGGGCCGCCCGCGCGCGTCTGCAGGCGGCCGAGGCCGAGCGGGCGCGCTGGGCGCGCGAGCTGCACGACGAGACGTTGCAGGGGCTCGCCGCGCTGCACGTGCTGCTGAGCTCTGGGGAGCGCGCGCCGACGATCGAGCTGACGCGTCAGCGGATCGCGCTCGCGCAGGAGCAGATCGAGGGCGCGATGGACAACCTCCGCGGCCTCATCAACGACCTGCGCCCGGCGGCGCTCGACGAGCTGGGGCTGGAGGCGTCGGTGCGCGACCTGGCCGCGCGGATGCAGGTCTCCTACGGGATCGACGTCGAGACGACCGTCGCCCTGCGCGGCGCCGACGGCGGAGCGCCGCGCCGCCTCGCCGCCGACGTCGAGACGACCGCCTACCGGATCGTGCAGGAGTGCCTCTCCAACGCCGCCCGCCACGCCGGCGCGACGCAGATCGCGGTCGAGATCGTCGAGGCGCCGGCGCTGCTGCGCGTGCGCGTGCGCGACGACGGCTGCGGCTTCGACGCCTCCGGCGACGCCGGCGGCTACGGCCTGCGCGCGATCCGCGAGCGCGTCGACCTGCTCGCCGGCGAGCTGACGCTCAGAACCGCCGCGGACGAGGGCACCGAGATCGTCGCGGCGCTGCCGCTGGGCGCGCCCGTCGAATCGACACGATAGACCTGATTATCGTCTAGCGTTCGAGCGATGACGACCGTCGTCGATCCCGCCGGCGCCGAGTGGCAGGTCGAGCGCCTGTGGACGCTGTGGCGCGTGCGCCGGCACGGCCGTCACCCTCAGGATCTCGAGGAGCTCGCCTTCTGGTTCGTCGGCTGGCCGCTGTGGCCGCTCGAGTGGTTGATCGCGTACGTCTGCGCCGCGGTCGCGCGCTTTCTCGATCACCCGTGGCGCGTCGTCGCGACGTGCGAGACGCCGCCATGTGAGCAGCTCACGTGGCTGGTCCGCGGCGGGCACGCGAGCCTGGCGCACGTCGTCGAGGTCGCGGAGCGGATCCACGCCGGCGACGCCACGCTCTGGGCGAGCGCCGACCGCCAGAGACTGCTCGGCCCAGGCCACCCGCACCTCACGGTCGACGTCGCCGCACCTCACCCCAGATCCGACGCCTCGACCAGCCCGCGCTCCAGCGCGTAGTCGACGAGGTCGGAGCGGCGGGCGCGGCCGAGCTTGCGCTGGATCCGCGCGCGGTGTGACTCGACCGTGCGGACGGACAGGAACAGCCGCTCGGCGATCTCGCGGTTGGTGAGGCCGCGCGCGATCAGCCGCAGCACCTCCAGCTCGCGGGCGCTCAGCTCCGGCGCCGCGCCGGCCGCCGCGGCCGTCGTCGCCGCCAGCCGCGCGCCCAGCTCCGGCTCCAGGTAGGTGCCGCCGCCGGCGACCGTCAGGATCGCCTCCAGCAGGTGGCGGCCGGCCGCCTCCTTCGGCACGTAGCCGGTCGCGCCGAGGCGCAGCGCCTCGCCCGCGTACGACGGGTCGCGCTGCGCGGTCAGCACGACGACGCGCGTGCCGGGGGAGTCGGCGCGCAGCTGCGCGATCGCCGGCAGGCTCGGCTCACCCGGCATGTGCAGGTCGAGCACGAGCACGTCGGGCGCCAGCCGCCGGACCGCGTCGACCGCTGCCGTCACGTCGCCGGCCTCGGCGACGACCTCGAGGTCGGGCGCGGACTCCAGCAGCAGGCGCAGGCCGCTGCGGACGACGACGTGGTCGTCGGCGAGAACTACCCTGAGCGGCGGCGTCGGAGGCATGGACCGCCGCCGATGATCGCAGAGCCTCCCCGTTGCCGCCGGGGTTCCGTAGTCGCTACGGAACGCGATTGCGTACCGCGTTGCGTAGCCCGACCCCACCGCAGGAGTGCGGGCTCGTGCGTCTTGTGAGAGCCGCGCGCGAGGACCAGAGTTGGGGTCCGAAATGGCTCCCTCCTCCTCCCCCACGCTCACCCCCCCGCGCCCCGCGGACACGGCCGCCGCGGCGCTTCCGGCGCTCGCCGGCCTCGCCACCGCGGCGCCCGCCCAGACGCTCGACCAGCAGCAGGTGCTCGAGCTGCTGGGGCTCGCCGGCGACGACTTCGCGGAGGCGATCTTCGCCCGCTGCGGCGTCCGCCGCCGCCACCTCGACCTGACGCCGGAGCTGCTGCGACAGACGCTTCAGCAGCGCTCGCCGCTGAGCGAGCAGCGCTCGCTGGAGCTGGCCGAGGAAGCGGTCGCGCAGCTCGACTTCGACCCCGCGTCGATCGGCGTCGTCGTCACCGCCAGCATCGGCACGCACGGCGTCCCGACGCTCGCCCACCGCCTCGTCGACCGCCTCGGGCTGCCTGCCGACGTCGACAAGTACCACGTCGTCGGCGTCGGCTGCGCGAGCGCCGTGCCGCTGCTGCGGCTCGCCGGACAGGCGCTGCGCGACCGCCCCGACCAGCAGGCGCTCGTCGTCGCGGCCGAGTGGATGTCGGGGATCCTGACCCCCGTCCGGCCCGGCGACGAGAAGGTCAAGACGGTCGGCTCCTCGCTGTTCGGCGACGGTGCCGCGGCGGCGCTGCTGACGTTCGGAGAGGCCGGCGCCGGCGACGCGCCGGGCGCGCCCGGCCCGCTGCCGACGCTGCTCGCCAGCGCCGTCCACCAGCTGCCCGGCTCGCTCGCCGACGTGAAGTCGGTGATGACGGCCGACGACAGCCAGATCCAGATGTCGAAGGCGCTGCCGCTCTACGCGCGCACCGAGCTGGCCGGGCTGATCGACGGCTTCCTCGCGCGCCAGGGGCTGACGCGGGCGGAGATCGACCACTGGCCGGTGCACCCGGGCGGGCGCGGGATCCTCGAAGGGATCCAGGAGGGCGTCGGGCTCAGCGACGACGACGTCGCCGCGAGCGCCGCGGTGCTCGCCGAGCACGGCAACGTCGGCACGCCGTCGGCCTTCTTCGTGCTGCGCGAGCTGGTCGCGCGCAAGGCGCCGCGCCCCGGCGAGCGCGGGCTGATGGTGACGATCGGGCCCGGGGTGACGGTCGGCCTCGCGCTCTGGCAATGGTGAGAGGAGCAACGATGAAGGTGATCGGAGCCGGCTTCGGCCGGACCGGGACGATGTCCCAGAAGGCGGCGCTGGAGCAGCTCGGCTGCGGCCCGTGCCTGCACATGATCGACGTGCTGCGCGAGCCGTCGCTGGCGGCGCCGTGGCGCGCGGCGGCGGCCGGCGAGCAGGTCGACTGGGTCGCCGCGCTCGACGGCTGGGGCTCGACGATCGACTGGCCGGCCTGCGCCTTCTGGGAGCAGCACATGGAGGCCTTCCCCGAAGCGCTCGTGCTGCTGAGCACGCGCGATCCGGAGGCGTGGTACCGCTCCTGCCTGACGACGATCTGGGAGGCGAAGGAGCTGGCGTTGCGCGGCGAGCTGGCCGGCAACACCGAGAGATCGCCGACCGGCGGCGTGCTGGAGATGATCAACGGGATCATCTGGGACGGCACCTTCAAGGGCAGATTCCTCGACAAGGCATGGGCGTTCGAGGTCTATGAGCGCCACGTCGCCGACGTGATCGAGAAGGTCCCGAGCAACCGCCTCGTCGTCTTCGAGGTCAGCCAGGGCTGGCAGCCGCTCTGCGACGCGCTCGGCGTCGCGGTCCCCGACGAGCCGTTCCCGCACCTCAACGACACGGCCGCGTTCCGCGAGATGCTGGGGATGCCGGCGGCCGCTCCCGCCTAGCTCGCGGCGTCCCAGGCGGCGAGCAGCTTCGCGGTGTCGATCGGCTCGCCGCCGGCGTACCAGCCGGGCGCGGTCCACAGCTCGAAGTGGAGGTGGCAGCCGTCGGCGTTGCCGGAGTCGCCGACCCTGCCGATCGACTGACCGCTCTCGACGCGCTGGCCGTCCTTCACCGGCGGCGGCTCGGCGAGGTGCATGTAGACGTAGTCGCGTCTGTCCTTGCCGGCGATCACGACGTAGTTGCCGCCGGCGCCCTCGGTCCCCGCTCTCTTGACGACGCCGCCGAGCGCGGCGACGAGCGGGGTGCCGCAGTCGGCGAACATGTCCTGCCCCTGATGGCCGCGGCCGCCGCCGAAGTCGTTCGTCTCGTAGCGGCCGCGGTCGTGTCTGCCGCGGATCGGGAAGACGTGCTCGTCAGTGCGCTCGCGCCGCTCCCAACTGGCGCGCAGCTCCGCGCGGCGGGCTGCTTCGGCGCGAAAGGAGCGGGGGCTCGCGACGGCGGCGGTGAACGCCACCGGCGCGGCCGCTCTCGCCTCCGGCGCACGCCGCTCCTCGCCTCTCAGCACGACGACGAGAACTGCTGCGGCGACGCCCGCTAACGCCGCGACGGCGACCAGACGATGCACGTCGTCAGTCGGCCGCGAGCCGCTGCTCGACGGAGCGGACCTTGTCTGCGAGCGTCTGCGCCGGCTTGTCGCGTCGCTCGTCGAGCTTGAGGACCGTGTAGACGCGCGGAATGCCCTGCTCGAACGGGAGCGCGTGCAGCTCCCCGACGACGGCGAGGATGTCGGCGGTCGCGCCCTCCAGCGATGTCCCCATCGCGTGCATCTCGTATCTGACGCGATCCTGCTCGGCGAGCTTGCGCTGCACCGCGGCGATGTACTCGCTCGCGCTCGCGCCGGCGCGTCCGAGCGCGAGGATCGTCAGGTCTGCGGTCGCCATCTCAGCTCTCCCGGTCGTCGTGGGAGACGTGCGCGAGCGCGACGTCCATCAGCATCCGCACGTGCCCGTCGTCGAGCGAGTAGTAGACCATCCGGCCGTCGCGGCGGTTGCGGACGGTCCGCTCGGCGCGCAGCACGCGCAGGTGCTGGGAGGTCTGCGCCTCGGTCATCCCGACCGTCGCCGCGAGGTCGCAGACGCACAGCTCGCCGGCCTCCAGCAGCGCGGTCACGATCCGCACGCGCGCCGGTTCGGCGAGCACGTGGAAGACGCGCGCGAGCCGCTGCGCCTGCTCGGCGCCGGGCATCCGCTCGCGCACCGCCGCGACCCGCTCGGGGTCGACGAGGCGCACGGCGCAGGTGTCGAGCGGGATCGGCTCGCTCATCGCTGCAAGGGTACGCGAGCGAGCACCGGGATCCCGCGCAGTCGTCCGCCGGGCTTGGCGACCAGCAGCCGCAGTCCGTAGAGGACGACGACGAGCGAGGCGCCGACGTCGGTGAGGACCGCGCCCCACAGCGGCAGCAGACCGGCGGCGAGCAGCGCGGCGGCGATCAGCTTGGTCGCGAGCGAGAAGACGACGTTGGCGCGGACGGTCGCGCGCGTCCAGCGAGCGAGGCCGATCAGGCCGGCGACCTTGCGCGGGTCGTCGCCCATCAGCGCCACGTCGGCGACCTCGATCGCGGTGTCGCTGCCGGCGCTGCCCATCGCGACCCCGAGCGCCGCGCCGGCCAGCGCGGGCGCGTCGTTGACGCCGTCGCCGACCATCGCGACGCCCTCGCCGAGGTCCTGGAGCGCTTGGGCCTTGTCGGCGGGGAGCTGCTCGGCGCGGACGGCGGCGATCCCCGTGGCGGCGGCGATCGCCTGCGCCGCCTGCGCGTTGTCGCCGGTCAGCAAGACGGTGCGATCGATGCCCAGGCGGCGCAGCTGCGCGACCGCCTCGGCCGCCTCGGCGCGCGGCGGGTCGGCGAGCCCGAGGACGCCGAGCGGGAGTCCGTCGCGCGTCACGAGGACGGCCGTCTGCCCGGCGGCGACAGCGCGGTCGAGGGCGGCGCGCGCGGCTGCCCAGCGCACGAGCGTGCCGGCGGCGTCGGCGGGCGCGGCGCCGGCGGGCGGAGTTTCGAACATCGCCGGCTTGCCGATCGCGACGGCGTGGCCGGCGACGGTGCCGGTCGCGCCGAAGCCCGGCCGGGCGGCGAAGTCGGCGACGGGCGCGAGCTGGAGCCCACGCTCGCGCGCGGCGCCGACGATCGCGGCCGCCAGCGGATGCTCGGAGCCCTGTTCGAGCGCCGCCGCCGTCGCGAGCAGCTCGTCGGCGTCGGCGTCGGCCGGAGGAGCGTCACTTTGCACCCCGTGGAGGGGTGCAAAGTGACGGTCCTCGCCGCCGAGCGGGACGACGCTGACGACGCGCGGGCGGCCGGCGGTCAGCGTGCCGGTCTTGTCGAAGGCGACGGTGCGGATCGCGGCGGCGCGCTCCAGCTGCTCGCCGCCCTTGACGAGCACGCCGGCGGCCGAGGCGCGGCCGAGCGCGGAGACGATCGTGACCGGCGTCGAGAGCACCAGTGCACAGGGGCAGGCGAGGATCAGCAGGGCGAGCGCCGAGTAGAAGCTGCCGTCGAAGCTCGCGTCCCACGCCAGCGGCGGGACCGCGGCGACGAGCACGGCGAGCGCGATCACGGCCGGCGTATAGACACGGGCGAAGGCGTCGACCCAGCGCTCGGCCGGCGCGCGGCGCGCCTGCGCCTCGGCGACGAGGCGGCCGATCCGCGCGAGCGTCGTGTCGCCCGGCGCCCGCTCGACGCGGATCGCGAGCAGGCCGTGGGCGTTGAGCGTGCCGGCGAAAACGCGGTCGCCGGGGGCGACGTCGACGGGCACCGACTCGCCCGTGATCGCCGCCTGGTCGACCGCCGAGCGCCCCTCGGCGACGAGCCCGTCGGCCGGCAGCCGCTCGCCCGGCCGCACGACGACGAGGTCGCCGACGCGCAGCTCCGACGCGGCCACCTCGCGCTCCTCCGCGGCGTCACCGCAGCAGGTGTCGGCGGCGGGAGCGTGCGCCGCGCCGCCGGCCATCGGCAGCGCGGCGGGGGTGTGGGCCGCGCACGCTGACGGTGAAGATCGCGAAGGCGCAGCGGGCGCGGCTGCTGAAGGCGCGCAAGC